>JAQXFJ010000007.1 GCA_029250385.1 Candidatus Poseidoniaceae archaeon
CATGTGTATGTAAAACGCACCACTCCAGGCAGTAAATCAATTGAGTTAGCTGAAAACTTAGTAGAGAAAAATGAGATTTATCTGATGAGATACTGGGAAGTATTCACTTTTGATGGAGAATTGGCGTGGGATGAAGATCCATTTAATGATTGGACTTGGCAATTTTATTTTCATAGCTTACGTATGGTAAGTCATCTGCTAAATGCTTATGAAATTTCATCTAACATTTCATATCTGGACAAAGCCCAATGGTTTATTGAAAGTTGGATGGAACACAATCCAAACCCTAGAAATCAGGCCTCTGATAGAGCATGGGATGACCATAGTACTGCCAATAGAATCTCAACAATGATTTACTTCTGGGACTATTATCGCAATTCCGAAATTTTTGACAATGAGTTTGCAGTTGAACTACTAAATATGCTACGCAAGCACGGTGATTATACTGCAGACAGTGATAATTACTACTGGGGACATAACCATGGAATATACCAAGATAGGGCGCTTTTACAACTAGCAGGTATGTTTCCAATTTTCAAAGATAGTGAGGAATGGTCTCGTATCGGCAACACAAGATTAGCCACTCACGTCACTGATGGAGTCACCGATTCAGGCGTACACAAGGAACATAGCCCAGCATATCACTATTTAGTAATGAAATTATTTATTGATGTGAATTTATTTAATCAACATTATGGAATTGGGAATCAAGAAATTACTGACTTAGTATACAACATGCAAGAATACCTAGTATATGTTGCAAAACATGATGGAACTGTCCCTATGGTTGGAGATTCATTTAATGATAAAGTGATGTCAATGTCAGCGGAAATAGTAACCAATGAACATCTGCTTTATGAAATTTCTAACGGTCAAAAAGGTGTTGCTGTTGCTGTCAATGACATTGTTTACACAGATGCTGGAGTAGTTGTTTTCAAAAATGATTGGGATAATGCCACACCAGTGTATTTCGCCTTATTCAATGCCTTCCACTCAATAGTTCACAAACAAAGTGATGACTTGTCATTTGTGCTTAGTTACGGAAATACTGACTATTTAGTTGATGGTGGAAAGTATAATTTTGTCGAAAGCGATCCATATCGGCAGTTTATTCGTAGCGTATTTTCACACAACACGATTTCAGTAGATAATCAAACATATGACTTTAGAGCTAAAAACTTAATTGGCAACCCAGTAATAGAATCTTTCGAAATCACCGAGAATTATAGTTTTGTTAAAGCCAGCCACACTATCTTTAACGGGGTTAAGATTACCAGGACTGCTTTCTTCTTCGAACATGGTGCTGTATACTTGCATGATGAACTTGAATCTGATTCTAGTCACAGTTATTCACAAATTTTTAATTTTGGACCTGATGTTAATATTATTGTCACTGAATCTGGTAATTTGAATCTTAGCAGCAAGGTTGACCAAACCACAGTAAGTCTCAATCAACTAAGTGGATATAATGGATTTGAACTATTCAATGGCTCAACTGACCCAATCAGAGGTTGGCAATCAACAACATTCAACCAGGTAAGCCAGATAAATTCTGTGTCATATTACTTAGATGGTGACTCTACCTCCTTTTCTACTACGATAAATCTTGAAATAGATATTAATTCTATTGATTTAGTTGAGAGTGATGATTCTAAATTGTACTCATTTACTCTTAGCAATGGGTTAGATTACCAAATAAATGTTTAATTAAGCGGCACAAAATATAGTTAAATACCAGATTTCGGCGTTTAATCTTTGTTTGCTACTATAATCCATACCTTTATTATGTTAGACCTAGATTGAAAGTTCATGGAGAGACAACCCAACAAACCTGCTGTAAAAGCACCTCCAAAGGAAACTTTTGCGAGGGCGCTAAATCGAGTAAGAAGTCAAATCGATATTCGTAATGATATAATGCGTGCGTCTTTAGAGACGGCTCAACGCCTACAAGAAGGCAGAGGAACCTTCATGCTCTATGCATTCTAACCGGAAGTCTTGATTTAATCACCGTTGTCCACGCCACATGGAGGACTTAGCCTGGGAAGCAATATTTGCCGCAGGAACCTTCTTTTTCCTTGGCGCGATTTCACCTGGACCAAGTGTCATGGTTGTGATTAGAAATACCATAATTGGTGGGAGAACTCAAGGTGTTGCTTGTGCGATTGGCCACGGTATTGGCTTTGGAATATATGCTGGTAGTGCCGTATTTGGCCTGATTGTGCTTTTGGAAAATGCTCCAGATGTATTCTTTATTTTACAATTAATTGGTGTAGGGTTACTTATCTGGTACGGCTACCTAATGTGGAATGATGAAGTAAACCTCGATGAAGATAATAACGTGGCAGATGCTAAAGTCAAACGACAGGGATTCATGGAAGGATTTACCATCGCCTTTTTTAATCCTAAGATCGCCTTGTTTTTAGTAGCCATCTTAGCTCAAGTATTGGAGCCTGGCATGGGCATGGGAACTAAGTTAGCCATTGGTTTACTCGGCATGAGTATCGACATGGGTTGGT
>JAQXFJ010000053.1 GCA_029250385.1 Candidatus Poseidoniaceae archaeon
ATTAATGGTTTCAGTAATCACCGGTTTTATCTATACTTTACATGCCCAGTATACGAACTTGAACATTAGGCAACTTGGTGATAAATTTCCTAACCTAGTTTTACACGCGCCAACTCATCATCAAACCCAATTGGGAAGTATTCTAAGTGATTTAGTCTCTTCACACCTAGACCCGGATTTACAACTCGATTGGGCTGAATGGAAAAAGAAATTTCATGCCGCCTTAATGCCAGGTCATGATAAGCGCCAAGCACTCGAGAGATTGCTGTATTTACTATATTTACATGATCAAAAAGAATTATCCACAGAGGAAGTGGGCAGAGAGTTTTCCTCATTTATCACCATAGGTAAACTAAAACCAATCTTGTATGATTCAGAAACAGATTTCAATTGGCGCACGATTCAAAGATTAATCTCTCATGCAAAAGCCTGGCAGCCCAGTGCGTTTAATCTGCTAAATAGGTTGCAAATTGACTTACTCAGCGGCAGGCCCGAGATCTCTAGGGCGAAGTGGCGAATGGATGTCGCCCTGGATGATATCTGTGTAGGCGGGGCAACAAACCTGTTTATTGTTTTGAATAATCAAACTTTTGAAAAGCGTAATGTTAGGGTTGAAGTTTTAGTGCCAAATGGTGAGCCATTATCTCGAACTCACCGATTTGAATTAGAGGCTTGCCCACCGCCCAGAAATGCGCTAAAATTATCAGCACCAAAAGAGGAAGACAGTCTTGATTGGTTGCCAAGATATCTTCACAAAGGCGTTGTTTTATGGATGAATGTGGCTTGGAATAGAGAATTTTTTGGCAAGACCAATATTCAAGTTGTTCTAAGAGACGACGAAGGCGTAGTTCTAGAATCTAAAATATTGACAACTAAGGTGAGCAGATCATCAACAAGTGTGCTTAGGAAACGTATGCTGAGGTTAGAAAAAGCCAGAAAAATCGGCGAAATGGACATACCTATTTTCACCTAACCAAGAAGACTTTTTTTTTGGTTCATGCGGTTTGCTTATTTCCCAGTCACTCCTCGGATTGTCTACTGGGTGATGAACTATGGAAGCATGGGATATTCTTGTAATCGGTGATGGGCCCGCAGCACTGCGTTCTGCGGCACAATCTGCCAAACATGGAGCTAAAACTCTACTAATTTCATCATCTGCTTTGGGCAGTGGGGATAAATCAGCCCTAGATGGGCTCGCCGCACCAATTCAGGAAATGAACAACCGAGGGCATCGCGAAGACACCATCAAATCCGGATACTTTCTGTGTGACCAAGATATTGTTGCCAGCAAGACAAGTAGCGCAATAGACGAAATGAACCATTTGGAGAAAGCCGGGGTTGTATTCAGTAGAGACTCTAAGGGGCTACCTTCAACTCACAAAGGAATAGGGCATAATAGCCCTAGACTAGTAGATGCAGGCGACGCATCGATTCGCGACATACAGCAAGTTTTGGAAGAACAGTGTATGAAATATGGTGTGGTAAGGCGTAGCGACCAATTGCCTGTTATGCTGGTAGAAACGAATCAAAAAGTGGATGGTTTAGTAACTCTAGATATGATAAACGGACAATTCGTTGCCATACAAACAAAGGCAGTGATTATTGCTGATGGCGG
>JAQXFJ010000055.1 GCA_029250385.1 Candidatus Poseidoniaceae archaeon
ACTACATTGTTTGGGTCGCTGACCAACCTGTTTCAGACCTAAGTGGTGCTTGGGCTGCATTTGGTGATGACCCTGATAAATGCGGGTGTTTGAAGATTGATAAGCAATGGATTGACGAAGATAAAAACCCAATCGAATTAACTGTTTCAACTGCTCTGTATAGCCCACCAACTAATATGATGGACTTAACTATGGCGACTCCGCAATTAATCAAACCCGATATTGAACTCTTTGTCACAGTAACTGTTCATGATATCAAAGGCAATGTATATTTGACAAACTTACCAGAAGCAGTGGTTACGCCAATCAATAATATTGTCGACACCCAACCACCTGCAAGATTAGTTGAGATGGAGTTGGCTGACAGACCTAATGATGATGGAACTGCACTGCTGTTTACTTTTGATTTGAGCGATGCGAGCGATGTTGGCTCATATGAGATATATGCTGCATCAAATCCATTCACCAGCGTCGTTGCGGGCGGCGGCGGCCCAACAACGCCGATTGCCGTATTAGACAGAAATCCAAGTCTTCCTCACTTGATTGAGATTGTTGCAGGCGATATGCCTGTTGTCACAGGACTAGAAGTATGGGCTACTGTTGTGGCAAGGGATACCGCTGGCAATGCATATTTAGACGACTTAACTGTAGTTTCAAGTCAATCTGTTGATGATGGTTTTGATGACTCTGGCGATTACATTACTCCAGTAGAAGACCTTACAGCAGAATGGTTTGACGGTGATGAAATAATAGTCTCATGGAGCGGCATCAATAACGGTGAAATTAGAGGATACAAGATTTATATTTCTGATGAAGAATTCGATGGAATTACTTCGGCAATTGAAATTGGCGAGGTTCTGGCTTCGACCAACTTCTTGATTAATTCTGAGGTGTTTGAGGATTTGGATAACCAAACTACTTGGTATGTTGCAGTGTCTCCATTTGACGACTATACTACCAGGTCTTCGGTAACCTCTCTTGAAGTCCCACCAGCTGGCGCAACCGCCGTAGAAACTCCCGAAGATTCTAACGAAAATACTGACTTCAGTTCATTGTTGACGTCAACAAACTTACTGGCCGCGGGATTGTTAATTGTCGTGCTATTTTTGTTAATTGCTATTGTTAGATCTAGAGGCGATCAGCGCATGAAGGATAAATCATGGGAACTCCAAGAAGCCACTTGGGGGATTCAAGATGATTTGAGCTGGGGTGATTCTACACCAGCCAGTGTTGCCCCACAAGTTGCGCCACCACCGCAAATTACCCCACAGGCTCAAAGTGACATTTATTCTGCTGCTCAAAGAATTGATAATTCAAACCCATATCAAAGAGATCTATACCAACAGCAACAACCTGTTTTACAACCGCAAAACAGTGCGCTATTTAGTGAATTGAATAATGAACAGGCCCCAAAACCAAATATCGACACATCGTTTTTGGATGACCTTCTGTGAGGTGATTGATTGGCTGTTAAGCCCAGAGATTCGGTTTTTACCACAGTCATGTGGGATGGGAAAAGTAGTGTTGCTGACTTCGTTGCTCACTTAGAACGATTAAAAAATCACGCAGGACGTCTGCGCATAGAACTGCCAAGCGATTTAGATTCTATGGTAGCCAAGGCTATTTGTGACTTGGGCGAGGGTATGGAAAAAACTCAGAGACAACTTCTTACCATTAGTTATTCCAATTCAGATAATCTCGTTTTGACCTCAAGACCATTGCCAAAACTAAGATCCTCAGAGATACATGGCAAAACCAAACCTCTGCACAAATGGCTTGGAGATGTTACCGGAACTAAGCATGGAGATTGGAAGCCGTATCTTGATGCGCGAGATGATGCTGAACAAAGTGGCGCTGATATTTCAATACTAGTCGATGATTTTACTATTGTCGACACTGACAGAGCAAGTTTAGTAGTTATAGACGAGGACGGGACTGCTTACGTAAGCGATAGCAAATTGGGAGTAGACGGTATAACAAATCAGATAGTCTCGAGCGCATTAAACTCAATTGGAATCCCGGTAATGAAGGCGCGACTCAATGAAAGAATGGTTGCTAGGTGCGAAGAAATATTGGTTACTGGGACCGGTATTGGATGTAGTAAATTAGTGACTATTGATGGAGAAATGATTGGCCGAGAAAAGTCGTTGATTTTTGAGAGATGTCGTGATATTCTCGCTCAACATTATTCTAACCCGAACACTTGGACAAACATGTGCGAGTATCTACAATAGATGGTATCAATGCGTTGGCATCTATCTTGATAGATGCTCAGTTACTTGGTAATGGTGCGATAGAATTCGGTTCTTGTGACCTCATAATTATGAATTCTGGAGGCCCAGCAACCCATTTAGCTAATAATTCCATATTATGTGGACCAAGTAAAACTAGAGTGGTCATAAAACAACCTCCATCAATCAAAACCAACCAAAAGGGCGATGCGTTATCAGGCCAAATAGAACTAGATTATCAAAAACTTAATTTCATTGCTGAGGTGGAAGAATGGAAGCATGGTTGCTGGTATCATGCCAACATAATTTCGGCAAATGATATAACAGATTTATTTGAAGAATTAACCGATTTAACTCCGGATGTAAAATTTTTTGATAAAGAAACTGGTCTATTGCCCAATGGGCCCTTTTGGTCTGGTGCGATATCCTATGATTTTGTCCAATGGACTCAGCCACTGAATCTTGAAAATGTGCCAGATGAAGGGGGTGTCATTGCTGTCATGTGGCTTATTGAAGATTATGTCACTCATTCGAAATCATCAAATGAATATCGAGTTGAAGGAACTAATTCTAAATGGGTTAATCTAGTTTTGAAAACTATTAAAAATCGTGAAATTAATTATCAGATTGCTGAACAGTTACCCAATAATTCTGTGGAACAATCGTCGCTTTCTGATTTAGAACATGTTGCTAGTATTGAAAAAATAAAACACGCCATTGCTGAGGGAGTATTGTATCAAGTAAACTTTGGTAGGTTTTGGTCTGGTAGTTTAGTTGAACCACCCCTGACCATATTTCAGAGATTATGCCTTGTCAATCCTGCTCCGTTTTCGATATTTATTGAAGCCCACGACCTAGATTTGGCTATTGTGTCATCCTCCCCAGAAACCATGTTAAGAGCAGACGGCGGTAAAATCTCTACCGCTCCAATAAAGGGAACTGTTACTAGAGGAAGCAATCAATCTGAAGATCTTGCTATGATCGAATCTATGATTGCCGATATTAAGGAGAGATCTGAGCATCGTATGTTAGTTGATTTGATGCGCAATGAATTGTCCTCTATATGTGATGTTGGAACGGTTAATATCTCTCGCTTTGATGTTGAATCATATGCCAATGTCCATCACCTAGTCTCACATATTGGCGGACAACTTGCCCAAACCAAAACCAGTGCTGATGCGTTTGCTAATTTATTCCCAGGTGGAAGTATCACTGGATGCCCCAAAACAATGGTTTGTGCGGTAATTGATCAGATTGAACAACAAAACCGTTCATTTTGGACCGGCTCTGCGGGTTGGTTTCAACCTCACTCGGGGGATTGCTCTTGGAACATTTTGATTCGGACTCTTGAGGCTCGTAGAAGTGGCAAACATTGGCATGGCAAAGTTGGAGCTGGGGGCGGCATTACAATTAGGTCAAATCCTGAAAATGAAGTAGAGGAATCAATTTGGAAATCCCAAGCCATTAGGAAGGTTTGTGGCTGGCTGCCACCTGATTTTGATAAGACAAATATTGGGAAGTTAGAACGAACTTCGTTAGAAATTGAGAATATGTTTGAATATCAAAAAGCTGGAAAAATTTTCACTATAACCAATATTCTCACTGAGTCAGAGTTACTCAAAGACCGAGTATTAATTATTGATAATTTGGATTCTTTTACCCTCAACATCGCTCATGCGATTGCCGGTCTAGGTCGAGAAATATGCATCATAAACGGTAGGGATAAAAGTGCTAACCAGTTGAGTAATAATGGCAACCTGTTAGAGGTTTTGAGCCAGTTTCAGCCTTCACACATCATAATCGGGCCCGGGCCAGGAAAACCACAAGATTCAGAATTAACCATGGCAATGGCTAAATTATGTCTCGAAGAAGATTTGAAGATTCCGTTACTAGGTATTTGTTTAGGGCACCAAGCATTAGGAATATCTGATGGTTACCAACTCATCAAAGATCCTAATGGAGCGGTTCATGGCTCTCCTGTAACCTGTCAAAATGATAATTCCGGTCTATTTGTTAACTCTAGTAAATCTGGAACTTATGTTAGATATAACTCGTTACTAATAAGCCAAGCGAAGAAACATGAATTAGTGCCAAATATATTCGATGAAAGCGGTGCGATAATGGGTATGCGTCACAAATCTAAAAATATACACGGTGTTCAATTTCATCCAGAGTCAATCGGTTCCTCAAACGGATTGCAGATTTTCAGTTCATTCTTGGAACTTCAATCGGATGCTTGAAGAATCAAGACCATTTCCGGTAACATGAGGGAGTTACATGCCGACATGCAGGTTCTGTTTGGGAACTTTTTCTAGAGACCAATTCATTCATGGAAATGGTCCACGTGCTCAAGTTTGTATTCGTTGTGCTGTAGACCGTAAAATGGCTTCAGAAGATGAAATAGAAAACCTCTATAATGAAAAATTACGTAATGCAAGGCTGTCTTTGGTTGCAAGAAGATACAGTATGTTTCTCTACATTCCGGTCCTTTGGACACTTTGGGGGATGTATATCAGTTCAGTAGACCCTTGGGGGATGTATTTCTTGATTATTTTAATCGGTTTGACGCTGTTTGCGCCTGTTTGGTTTTTCATAAGGGGCGCTCACTTTGCTGGGAACCTCGCAAGACTCACCCCAAATTATGAAAGACCAAAGGGTCACTGATTATTTGGAATGAATCTTAAGTACGTCTCCGTCGCTTAATTGATAATCAGAACCAACAGCTCTTCGAGAACGTCCATCAACTCCTTTGATAAAGCCGTCCCCTAAGTCACTGTGGACCATGTATGCTAATTCCTTTGCAGCCAGTCCAACTGGTACTACAAAGGCATCAGGAAGTACCTTTCCATCACCGTCAGTCCATTGGCCTTCATCTTGCACAGGATAAACTACGATATGGTCTAATTGATCAAACAATACCTTGTCTATTATGTCAGAAACTCCAGTAGACCCACTAGAAGTTAATTTTTGACTCATTTTTTCTAGTGCTTCATTCTGCTTTGGATTCAAATTATCTTGCTGGAGAATTTCAAAAGTGGATTTCCCAGATTGATAGTCGATTATGCCTGCTGATGCTGCTCGCATCAATGCTAACTCCATGTCTGCCATACAGGGTATTATTATTCCATTAGCCTGAAGCTTCGCAATTACTCCTTCGGGAGACATGTCGAATTTATTAGCAGCAATGTGGATTGGAAACAATTCGCTTCTAAGACAAGTCGCTAGTAAACCAAGGGTTTCACTACTCCAATCCCAAGGAGGGCTAGAATCTTTATTCTGTTGTTTGAATGATTCAAATCCCCTTGTAACTAATACTATTGAGGAACCAAGGCCGGTTAATTTCTCATGTAAAAAGCTCAAAATTCCTTTTTCTCCTTCTGATTGTACCCTCCTTACACCCCGAGCCCAACTTTCTTTTAGTAGACCTAGAATCCAATTGTCTAACTCCTTTGAAAGGAAATCAATTTCTTGCTGTACCGATTTTGCAGCAGCGATTGAATCTTGTTCCACTGCCTTTGGATTTCCTTCGATATCCGTGGTTCCGGCAGCATCAACCACCTGAATAAGTGCATCACAGTTGGACAAATCTGCAAGGAATGCGTTTCCTCGACCCCTGCCCTCACTGGCTCCAGGGACCAAACCTGCTACGTCAACAAGATAACAGGGTACTAAGCGCTTGAACCCGATACAATCACCGGTCCGAGGTTGGCAAATACTTCCTTTACGTGGGTCGTCTAGAGAAATAGGCGCTAAACGACCATCTGCCTCGTAACGTTGCCGTAGTTCTTTACACGGACAGTCAAGTCTTGCAGAAATAAATGCGACACCAACATTCGGTTCAATGGTACAGAATGGATAATTGGCAATATCAACTTTGGCGAGGGTTGCGGATGAAAAAAATGTTGATTTACCAACATTAGGCTTGCCGACTAAGCCAATTTTCATAGGAAGTCTTCCATCATTCGCCTAATATTGCAGCCACTAATTCGGCCTTTGTTCCTGTTGCTGCAACGCCTTTCTCTTTAGCAATAGATACTAACTCTGCTTTCTTTAGTTTACCTAGATCGGTTTTTGAGAGTTCATTACTAGCCTCATCTTCTACCTCTTCCGGCTCTGGTGAACCGTATGCTGCTGCAATCTTTGCTAAGGCAATATCTAGCTCTGGAAGATTGATGTTTCCATCGCTATCAAGATCAATGGCAGCTACAAGTTCGTCTACTTCCCATGGTGGGAAATCACCTACGTCACTATTTAGCAAAGCTTGTTGAAATTCGAATCCATCTATGCTACCTGAGTCATCTAAGTCAATTGATTTGAAGAAGTCAAATACTGTTTGGCCACTGTTATTTAGATAATCAACTAGCATCATCAATTCCTTCGCAGGACCTTTATTCTCTTCATGGGCTTCATCTACAGGCTCTTCTTCTGGGAATTCAGTAATTTCGTCGTTATGCAAGGTTGCAGAGACGGCTATTACTGTTGAGCCACCTTCGTCATCGGTTGCATCACCAATTACCAGATTAGTGTTTACACCAACTCCGCGACCTAATAATTGTTGGATAGTGGTACTAGTTCCTTCGACCAGGGTATATGTTTCTACATCAGAAATTTTAGAACCAACTTCGGCAATTTTCTGCGATGAAGTGCCGGTTCTGATCAAAACTAACGTTGCTAGAATCACAGAGATAGGTACAAGGTAAAACATAGCTGCAGCAACCAGGTAGAATCCTGATGTTGAAGCAACTACATCTTCGACTCCCGAGTCTAATACTGCCTTTGAGGTAAAGTCACCAATCAACATAGTGATTGTTGCGGTTAGACCTCCTAACATCATAAACCACACAGACATGTTTGCTCTTGATGGCTCGGCTAGTTTGTTTCCAGTTGCTAATGGGTAAGAAGAGAAGATTGCAGATAGCATCATTAATCCACCAACAGTGTACATAAATCCGTTGTTAATAGTAGAGGACATAGTTAGCATTTGGTTAGTTCCAGTAAAGGTATCCATTGCGGTGAAGTAACTGCCAACAGCAAATATTGGCAACAAGAACATTGCTAATGTTGCCGACAGGGCTCCTGGGTGTTTTAGTACGCCACTAGAGTTAGACGAAGCAGTTGCTAGTAGATTGACTGAACCGGCAAATAAGGGCAGTAGAGAGAATGTCAGCAGTAGTGCTCCAACATTTTGTAGTAACTCTCCGGCGTCTGCAGAGGTCATGAAGAATGGTGGGACTGTTAAAAACAGAAGAACCATATTTGCTTTTAGTAAAGAACCTGACCAAATAGGAGCTTTTGCCGCATGAGGGATTACATGGTACGCTAATGCAAACATCAAAGCGAGTGGAACCCAACTCTCAAGCACACGCTCTGACATCCAAACCATTTGAGTATTATCTGTTGCCTCTCCTATTACGTAATACAATGAAGCGATTAACTTGGACACTATCGCCATAATGAGGAACCAAGCAGTTACTGAAGTAGACCCGTCATCACGTTGCGAATAGGTCGCTAATACATTCATTAGCAATGCGGTAAACAATAGGCTTGAAACAACATAGTTTACCATTAATGAAATTAAATCTCTAATGGTTTCCGCATCTGCAATGTCGGCAAAATTGAAGATTATTGGAATTAGAATTAGATTAAATGAGAGGGATGCAGTATACAATACAGCAACCATTGAAGCACTTGCTTCGCTGGCCAAACGATTGTTGCCAGCACGAGCGACAGCAACCAAACATCCTCCTATCAGCAGATAGGTGAAAGATATCAACATCACAGCAGATGTGAAGTCTGCTAAGGCTGAACCATCATCATATGACCATCCTATACTAGCCAATGAGTCCAAAGCGGTTGGGTCGTAATTATGCCATATGGCAATAAAACTACTAATCACAGTGAGAATAAACCATCCTGTTCCAAATTTCATCCAAGTCCTACTACCGCTTCCCGGTTCGTCTTTGAATAGATCAACTAGACCAACTGGTGCCTTATTCATCAAGAATAAGGCAAATTGCCTCAATGGCACTCCCATTGTTCCAACGCCGTTGGTTACATAATAGGAAACGACCAATAGTGCCGCTAGTAATATTGCTGCTGAAATGAAAATTGGTTCCATATTCTAAACCCCTTTATTCGACGATTACCTCGCCGATTAATGTCGCAACTACGACTCCAATTCCAACAATAATCCCAACTAAATAATACCAAATTCCGCTGCCACCAAGGTTACCAATAAACGGTACAACATCACCCAGAATAGGCATTGCGTCCCAGCCAAATACATTGGAAAATAAAGCAAATAATCCAAACACACCAACAAACATCAGTGTAAGTGCTACTCGTCCCATGGATGGTTGGCCTGTTCCGACTGTTACATCCGGCAATATTGAGTTATTCATTTCATCTCACCCATTGACCCCAAAGGGGTCATTCCAACCCACCGGCAGAGTGGTCATAAACATTCACTAGATAAGAAGGGAAAAGTCATCATAGAGAACGAAGATTCTCGAGACGATTACCTCGGCGCGGTCTTGAGATTCCCAAAGGCAACGGAAGGGCTGATTCTAAGGCTAATTCCTGCTGCCAAATTGCTTCACACTCGCATGACAAACCATTGAATTCCCTTAGATCTCCTGATACTGCATAGCGTTCAATAGCTGCGACTACAAACTTGTCACAAGTGCCGCAATTATGGGCTCCGCGGATTTTTCCTCCGGCAGTTGGATGGATGATTAAGCGACAAACTTGATCATCTGAACCATTGGTTCCACCCTCAGGATAAATTATGGGATGAGCCCGTTTTATCATCTCAACTAACGACCAGAGCCATGGTGGGCGGTACTCATTGTTTCTATGCAGCCGGTCAATAACCGTCCCGCGCTGAATATTCATCGGATTAACTGAAATCTCGTCGCTTTTAGCTGCTACATCTTTTATCCACCTAACTCCGTGTTCAAGGGCGTCAACTTCGTTCATGAACGGCGGCTTGAACATTAGATATGTTTTGACCCTTAAGTTATACTTGCGTAAATTTTCTACGGCCTTGTCCCAAGCTTTGGTAGAGAATCCCTTGTTGACGTGGAAACGCAATACTTCGTCATCATAAGCCTCTAATCCAACCGCCACAGTGAATGATGGATTGATTTTTGTAGCCCAAGACAGTTTATCGTCGGTAAGTTGTTCGCATCGACTTTCAACGATTAATTCTTTATTCATTTCATGGCATTCTCGCAAAACTGTTTCTTGAAACTCAACGGGAATTTCACGGTCTTCTAATAAAGAGCCTGAGGTATATATTTTGACCATTTTTTGGTCCTTAAAGCCATTGTGTTGGGTTTTAGCAGCTTCCCATTGAGCATGTAAATTCTCATTGGTCACATCGTCTCTTGTATCGTTAAAATAACCACAGAAAGTGCAACCACTAGACCACCACCAATGACAGCCTTTGGTCCTAAGAATCACGGTGACGGCATTACAAGGAGTACCATCTGGCAAGGTCTCTGGCGTCACATAAACAGTTGCTGGGTGATTTGCATCCCACGATTGTTGCTTTGCTAGCGCCCAAGGCGTATTTGCTGGAGCTTTGACTAAGTGATGTATTTTGGCAGGTTTTTCATTACCACCGACTAAAGTTAACGATATATTATTCACCATCTAATCACATCACTTGGTTTTGAAAAGAATACTTGAGCCTGCTTGGACAAATTGACCTTTTGGATATTCTGGATTACCTGACTCAGCCGATTCTACGGACGGGGTGAACAATTTAGCCGGCACTCTAACATCAACTCTAGAACCTAACCGTATCATTCCATACCGTTGGCCTCGGTTTAATTTATCATCTATTCCAGTCCATGGCACGATGGTTCTAGCTAGCGCCCCTGATATTTGGCAAACTTCAATTCGGTAGTCTCCCTCAGCAAGTATCACAGTTCTGACACGCTCATTATGTTCGCTTTCCTTTTTCATGGCCGGTAAGAATGGGCCTCTGCGACGACCTTGGCCGGTTCTATGCTCCATTCTTTCAATAACTCCCGCACATGGTGAACGGTTGACATGAACATCGAGAGGCGACATGAAAATAGCCACACGATATACATCACTTTCTGATTCTTCACCGGTGGGCACCGATTCAAAACGCTGCTCTGTGGCGAATGATAGCGGTTGTTCAATTGGTTCGGGATACCATGGTCCCGTTAATTTGTCAGATTCTATTCTGTCGCTACCCATTTCCTCGCTTGAAGGTCTCCTGCCTGTTGCCCTCTCTCTTCTTACAAACATTACATGACCATCTGCCGGTGAGACAAGTATTCCCTCTTCTTTTGGTATTTTCCGGTCTGGATCTCGCCAAAAGTTAGCAAAAAATGCAGCCATCATCCAGCATAATACGCCAAACAAATGAATTAAGCCGTTTAATGAATCTATTAGGATGCCGATAATTATCGCACTTGACCCCATCATGAAGGTAATCAAAACTGGGGCATGACCGCCCCTAGCAAGGCCGCCCATGTTGCATCACCTAGTTATCTGCCCAAGGATCTTCATCGTCTGCCCATGTAGTAGTTGCTGGAGTTGCATCGGGTTCTTCCGCTGCCTCAGTTGATTCGGTTGGTTCGGTTGTAGACTCTTCTGGTGCGGCTTCGCTTTCTGTTGCTGGCTCTTCAGCTGCTGGCTCATCATCATTAGATGCTTCTGTCGCCTCTGATTTTGCTTCACTAGCAGACCCTTCAGCTTCAACGATTGTCATTTCGGCCGCTCTTGCGGTAACCATTTCTTCGACTCTGTCTTCAATTGCTCTTCCCATATGCTGTGATTTTCTCTCCGATTCGACTGCTCGCTCAATCATCTCGTAACGTTCTTTGATTGCCTTATTGAGGTCTTCGAACAGGGTCATGTGTGACACATACCAATCATCTCTTGCCTTCATTTCAGTAACTGCTAGCTTCAAATCGTCATCAAGCTCTGTTGCAATGTTGAATATCTTACCTAAACGGTCTTTTTCTCGAGAGTATTTCTCTTCCATCTTTTCAAGTTCTGGCTCTAAGTGTTCAACACGCTTGTCAGCCTTAGTAGCCTTCATTTCTAAGTCTCTGATTCTGAAATCTTTTTCAGCGATAAGAGATTCTTGGGCCTCTTTCTCGATTTCTCTTTCAATAATCTCTTTTTCCAGAACTTCATTTTCAGCTCTAACATCGAGTAAATCTTTTTCTTGGCCTTCATATGCTGCAAAAAGTTTCTGAAGCCTCTCGGTTTCAGTAGCAAGCGAGTCCTCAAGTTGGCTAATTCGAATCTCTGGGGTTATTGTTCCTTCATCCGCCATGCAATCACCTAGAGGATATCCTCTTCATTAACCCCCACTCATACACACCATATCAAAGGAACGCTTCAATAGTTCAAGTTTGGCGTTTTACTTGCCCGCTAAATGTTATCAGTTGCATTGACTAATTCTCTGGCAATGCTGGGCTCCCCCATTGAATGTCCTGCATCCGGGACAATGATTAGTTTGCTTTCTGGTAATGCTTTATGTAATTCCCATGCACTAATAGTCGGGCATACCATGTCATAACGACCTTGGACAATAGTGGTTGGAATATGCTTAATCTTCTCGACATTATTGAGGATGTGGCCATCTTCAACAAATATTCCATTGATGAAATAATGACATTCAATCCTAGCAAATGCTACTGCAAAATCTAGATCTTCCGCTTTGTCTAAATATTCTGGGTCAGGCAATAAACGGCTGGTTGCCATTTCCCACCTGGTCCATTCTTTAGCAGCCGCTCTTCTAATCTCAACGTCTTCATGAGTCAATCTTTGATAGTAAGCGGTGATTAAATCGTGTCTTTCTTCAACCGGAATGTGTTGGGAATATGGTTCAAAGGCATCGGGGAATACGTGACTTGCCCCTTGCTGATAGAACCACTGCAACTCACTTTTACGACACATGAATATCCCCCGCAGAATCAAACTTTGAGCGCGCTTTGGATGATTTTGTGCATATATCAGTGCTAATGTTGAGCCCCAAGAACCACCAAATACATGCCAGGAGTCAAGTCCTAAATGTTCTCTTAATGCCTCGATATCTGCAACAGAATTATGCGTATTATTCTCTTGTAATTCTGCATACGGTGTAGATTTACCACAGCCTCTTTGATCAAATTGTATTATGTCGAATTTTTCTGGACTGAAGTATTGACGGTAGGCTGGTTGAGAGCCACCTCCAGGACCGCCATGGATGACTATCACAGGTTCACCCGAAGGATTACCGCTACGCTCCCAAAAGATTGTGTGCAGGTTGGAAACTTGAAGCATTCCAGTTGCATGTGGTGAGGTTTTTGGATACAATACTTTGCCCATTGATGATTTATCGCCCATGTACGGACTTTAGGCTCTCAGTTGGTAATGTTTTTTGATGGATGACACGATTTATTGAGTGAGTCTGACAGGAGGAAATATGGAGAGAAGACCGGCAACTGATGTTTTTCATGATTGGGCTGTGCGAGGAAAAGATGAGGGGATGGAGCGAGGTCATGCACTGTCTGTTGCCGAAATGGTTGATTTTATTTCACTTAAATCCGAACAGCGCAACTCTAATTTCTCTGCAGTAGATGTCGGATGTGGCAACGGATGGGTTGTTAGGATTTTAGCCGATAATCCACTGTGCCAAGAGGCAGTTGGCATCGACGGCGCTAAAGCGATGATTGACAAAGCCAAAGCCATTGATGATGATAATCAATACATTTTTGCTAGATTGCCAGATTACTCGCCGACAACAAAATTTGACTACATTCATTCAATGGAATTCCTATATTACTTAGACGAGCCAGAGCAGATGCTACAACTATTCCATGATAATTGGTTGAAAGAAGGCGGCTGGGCGGTAATTGGTATTGACCATTACATGGAAAATGAGGATAGTTTGTCGTGGCCAGAACATGTTGGAGTAAATATGGCAACAAGGACCGTCAGCCAGTGGGAGGCCGCTTGGAATAAGGCTGGTTTCAATAATGTCGAGCATTGGATTGCTGGTGGGGAAGAGGGAGTCACTCTGGTCTTTGTTGGGCAGAAATCTTAGCTGATTTCACTGCATTTCGCTATTCCAACAAGACATCGCATGTTCGAAACTCATTCGCGATGAATCGGTTGTATCGGACGGTTGGGCAGAGAGTTCGGCGATCCATGACAGTTGTTCTGCCAACTCACTTTTACACTGCGCATACTCATCTTGAGTCATTTCAATCGCTCTTCCAGAAGCGGCAATCAATAGTGCCGGGGGTAAAATTATTCTTCGCTCTGCGGCCGGCTTTTCCGCCTCCATTGCTTCTAATGCTGTGGAATATAGCGTTAATTGATACTGATATTTCTGTAATATTTCTTTCTCTGATTCGGTACTTGGATACAGCCCATGTAAATCACCTGAGAATTGTTGTAATGCCGTCCCTTGATTTGGATTTTCATGATTGAAACCAAATAAACAGCCAGTTGTTTTCATGTCGACAACCTGTAGATATCCGCGACCCTCCTCGTCAGAATAAGCCATCACTAAATCTGCCCTACCTTCAAACAAAATACTGACATTGGTAACTATAGTGCTATTGTGAATTTCACAGTCGCGAAGTACTTGGCGTGATGAGTTATTCAACTTAGCCTCATGATTGTATAGGAACGGCAATTCTGTCCTTAGCCCCTCTGCTGTACGCATATGCTTTGACCCTCCTGATGCATAAATCCCAGTCAAGCCGCGATCAATAAGTTCAGCAATTTGGTGCATTCTTTTACGGGTGTAATTGAATAACTTAGCTGGCGAACTATCGCCCTTATTGATGCCAAATTCACTCATCACCAGTTCTGCAGAAGCCAGGTCTGTTAATTTGTTATCTGGCTTATTCAACCAACTACTTGGCAGCGGTAAAACTGGGGGCGAGTTGTACTTACTTGGATTATCTAGGCTGATTTCAACCAACCTATGCATCATTAAACCAAACTCAACTGGACTTGGGTAATTACTGGCCTTAGCTGGTTTAAGTTTAGGCCTCTCTAACAACTGTGATAATCTATTATTATTCCATTCTGCTAAATTATTTGGCCAGTGATTGTGTCGACATTTTACGCTGGTATCCAAAGTATTAGCACCAAGTCGAAGAATGTGGTTAACTGAATTAACCTTGTATGACTTTGATGGTGAAGTTTTGCCATCGTCGATTATGTTCTCCATCATCTTCCATCTAGTTACTGCATCTATTGGTTTATCATCAACGAAGCAGTTTGGAGAGTCAAAGATGGCAATCGATCTAATATTATCACTGCCAAGCTGGGCGTTAAAATATAGGCTAAATGGATCTATCATCAATTGCTTTTTTCCATAATTAGCAAGCGACTGCCCAATAATATCGCCTTCATTTAACCATGGTGAATCGATAATTTCATTTGAATACGCTAAGTATCTAAGACCTTCCATCCACATGTGGCCCATTGTTTTTTCAGATGGTTTGCTGGTAAATTCAAGCATTCCAGAAGCTTCACAAAGAGTTCCTGAATTTGTCGAGTTGCCTACTATGATAAGATGATTTTCAACTCTAGTCAAAGCCACATAAAATTCTCTTCTACGTTCTGCTTGGCTTTGAGCGCCATCAATGCTCTTGGCAAACTGCCATAGCCCATCCTCAGGGCGATCTATGGAAGACCAGGGGTTTATCCGACCTGAAATTATTTCTGGAGTGACTAATACGTTATCTTTAGCGGTAATCGATGAATCATATTGTCCAGCTTGAAAAATACCCGATACCACGATGACTTTTGATTCTAGTCCTTTTGCACCATGAACTGTCATTATTTTGACCGCTCCAGATGATGGAATAGTCGTTGCTTGTGGACCTTTTCTGCCCAAACTATCCAGTATTTGCATCTGTGCATAAATCTCTGCTGGATTGTGCCCGCATTCTTTACCTATATCATGTACTAAACCGCACCATAATTCTGCATTTTGCCGTGACGAGTCATCCGGATAGGCGTATAACAAATCTGAATTGTCAAGAATCTCATTTAATATTTGATGGACATTGGTACCAATTAATTGACCACTACAGTGCTTTAGTAGGTTTTTAGTAGGTTTGTTATCAGCCCACTCAGACATTTCGTACCACCAGTTATTTGATTCAGGTTTAGTGCTAAAGAACCGGTGAATTTCCTTATCAGTAAAGCCCATGATTGGTGTTTTGGCCAATGATGCTGCGGCATATTTTGACTGTGGGTGGGCAATGAGATCTAAGGCAGACATGAGGTTTTTGACTATTGGTTGACCAAGCAAACGCCCTTGCCGATCGGATACAACTGGTATTCCTCGAGATTGCAGACGTTGGATTAAATCAGCGATGTGTTTTCTAGTATGGACCAATATAGTTACATCATTTGGTTCAACTAAATCTGTTGGCTTTTCCAAAACCGTGTATTCTCGTTTAGCCGAATTCCACAACTTACACGGCTTACCTTGGATGAGATTTTGTAAGCGTAGTGCAATCATTTCATGTTCCAAATGAATGGCTTTTGGGTTGGGGTCAGAAAATAATTTATTGTTTGGCTGGGATGATGAGTTATCTAATTGCATTGGCATTAGCCATTCTAATTTACCGTGTGGGGTGTCTTGTTTATTGGCGATTAGACTTTGCGCTTCGGCGTGCCAATCTCCGGGTAAACTTTGGTGACGTTGGTCAAAAACATCGGTAAACATCTGATTCAATGTGCGTAACAAGTCATGGGCAGTTCGATGGTTTGAGGTTAAATCAATATGCCCTAATCGACGACTTTCTTTTCTGTCTTCCGATATAATTTGACCACTATCATCGGCATAGATTTCCAGATGTCTCCACTTTCTTGACCCCTTTGGCAAATCTTTCAAACCTGGGCCTGACTTAAACAAATCTTGGCCTAAAATAGGCCTTGGGTCGCGAGCCTTACTAGTATCTCTAAATTCAAATTTAGTATTAGCAAATTCAATTGAATTCATCTGCTTGATGTACTCAACCGTTCTACGCATTACTGTAACTTCAGCTTGTCTAAATCGATAGATACTCTGCTTCATATCCCCAACAACACATACAGTTGGGTCCCACGGGCCGTGGTAATCCGACTTTTTATCAAAATCTCTAGAGCCCCACAGTCTAGCTAATAGCCTGAAATGTGCCGGATTGGTATCTTGATATTCATCAATAATAAAAGCCAGATATTGTTGTCTGATTGTTTGTAAAATAGTCACTCTACGTTCAAAATCTTCAGCCCATTTTGGATACTTTGGCAGTACTGCCCGCACTCTTGCAATGTGACCGTCTCTCCAAGGTTCATCACCAAGATCATCAAGTAAGTCGACCATTTCTGTTGGATACTCATAACGAATTATGTCGGGGCAACGGGCCAAGAGTAAATCAGCAGCAAGCCGCTGAATATCATCAAAATCATGAACTCCTTCTTGCATTTTTCGAAGAGTAAGAATCTCTTGACAGCCGCGGTGAACTTTCAGTAAATCTTTGAGCACCTGTAGTTGTAATTCTTTGGATATTCTCAACCTACCTATTGGTGGCGAAGGTGATAATTCAACTCCTAAGTCTGAATAATTAATGGTGCTATAATCTGGCAAATACGGCATGTCTATTCTGGGGTCGAAGGTGTAGGAACTGCGGCCAAGTATTTTTGCTAATCTCCCATAATTACTGTTGAGTAGAACTTTTATTTGATTTGCTAGAGCGGTTGATTGTGCACTAATTGCACTCTTTTGGTTTGCGGATGGGCCAACAACATTTCCTTTATTGGTATGAATTCCGGGGTGCCAATTATCTGCATTGGGCAATTTTCCACGCGGGAAATGAGATGGTTTGTCAGTGTCTAATGAAGAATTAGAAGTACAACAAACTACCACTTACCAACCCCATTGCAGTTTGCCAATATTATCCTCAGGGAAGGTATTTCTAACTAATTCGACTAATTGGTTAAATCTAGTTTTATCTGTTTCAATTTTAGACTCACAATCTAAAACATAACTACTGTAATGCTCCATGTAAAGGTCGATATATTGGTTTAGTAAATCCCTAATTTGGTTATTGAAAGGCTCAATAAACTCAGCTGCAGGCTCGCCAATCATATCAAGAATTATGTCTGGCTCTAATAATCTTGAATCATCCCATATAATCCCTTTGGCCTTGGATTTTTCACTAAGAGAGCGCTTGGTTTCTTCGACAAATAATGAGGTGTTTAGTAGGCCGGACAAAACTGTTTCCGCATTACTTTGACCTCCTAACAATATTGCTAAATTATTCCTTGATTCAACAAAACCGTAAGGATCACCTCGAACCCCCGCTTCTTCTGCATCGATATTTGTTCTGATACGCCAAGCAGAGTTTATGGTTTCCGAAATTAGCATTGGAGAGCGTACTTCTGAGATTTGCTGACCGGCTGGTTGAGCAGATAGGATATCGAGATATGGGGTAACTAGTTTGGCGAGAAATGCATCAATTGTTGATATTGGAGCGTCTTCAAGACTGGTAAGTAACATTTCAACGTCGCCAGAATTAATCGAATGCAGGTTGATATCGGTCTTACTTAGCCTACTTCTAATTCGGCTTCGTAGTTCTGCAGCGGCTTTTCGAGTGAAAGTAATCGCCACAACTTCACTGGGCAAGAGACCTTTCCACTCAACAAGACCGGTCCTTTCCCGGGCCGGTGCTCTTAGGGAGCCGTGACCTTGTAAAGGCGTTCTTGGCCCGTTTGGCAGCAATTCTTTGGCCCTTTGATGCTGCGCGAGTAGATGTTGTACATATCGTTCAGCCATTACGGTAGTTTTTCCGGTCCCTGCACCAGCATCAATCGCAATATGTTTGTCTAAATCTAAGCCCATCAGCTGACTGTTATTGAACGGAAAACTCATGGCTCCGCCTCCAAAGAGGAAGTTGGACACATTCTGCGGACTTTACAATAATTGCAATTATTACTGACCGTTGGATTTGCCTCGCCAGAATTAGCACTATTTATTACGCGGATTGCTGTTGTCAATCTTTCATCCAACCACGCTCTAAAGCCATTGCTTTCCCTTGGTGAATGTTCCTGTTTATCACGATAAGTATTGCTGGTGTAAGTTGTGATATTACCAATGCTTTGTTCATCAACTAAATCAATAAAATCCCGATCTAATTCGACATAATACTGAGTATCTTCTCCAACCTCGGTAATACCTACGCCAATAACTCGATCTTTGGGATAGGCAGCCTCCCAAGCCTTGGCGTATAGAGCCAGTTGTAATTCATCAAAGATAGCCCGCCTATGCCTGTCCCCACGGTCTTTTAATTTCGGACCATTTACAGTTTTCATATCTCTAATTAAGATTAATCGCCCTTCGCCTGGCCTATCTGGGAGATATAATTCATCAACTCTATCCACTCGCCCAGATAGCGTAAAGCTTTGACTTTGCCCAGAATCCGTTTGACCTTCAACGGTTAATTGGTGGTCTTTATTGGTCCCAATTCGCCATTCACACACCAACGCAGCCGACTGTTTTAATGCCAAACTGGCTTGAAGATAATTGTGAACTTTACCACCTGGTTCAAGTTCGATTTCGCCGTCAATACATTGCTGTAGCTGTTCTGGGTCCACCCCAATTAATTCCCTACAACGGTGTACTGAAACTGCATTTTTCCTATTAATCCAAGGGCTTTCTGTCTTAAGATATTCAAGTGCAGTTTGCCAAAGAGACTGTTCATCACCTAAATTTGATAAGTATAGTGGCCTAGAATTCTCTAGCGGTTGTTCAAGAATAGGCGTCCCGATTTGAGATAATATCTCTGCTTCAATATCATGCATCAACATTCCTCGTGTTCTGTTGTCGATATCCTCGTCTTGAGTCTCGACAGTTGATAATTTCAAGAAGTCAACTAACCAGGCTTGTCTTGGACACTTCAACCAAGATTGTAATCGGTATGGAGACCAGCGTTTTGGAGCTATTATTTCCCCGGTATGGCCCATAACAGATTGTATTGTTGCATCTAAATCATGTTGCATTGGCAACGGGCGAGGGTCGATGGCTGGGCTAGTGATATTGCCATTTATTCGCACCCCTAGATTTGGCCATGTGGAATTACCTCTAGTATCAGATTCTGCAGATTTATGACCTGGTTGGAGGTTTAATTTACTGTAAGAAATCATACCATTTCTAGCATCCCAAGGTAGTGTTTCGCCTATCTCAACGCTTTTTATTGTCGCTTGATTATTATGTCTTTCAGTATTAATCGGCAATTCCATGGACATGGCTACAGAATTTTTGCTATTAGGTAGTTTTTCGGGCATTATACCGGCTCTAAGTGATAGCCCAGAGCGTTGTCTAACATCCCTGCCACGTGTTCCTGTTTTTGTTCCATATTGAACTCCTTCTAATGTTTCAGTCGAAAATAACCTTAATTTTAATGATTTTTTGCCTGTAGTTTCAACCAAATCCCATGCGCGTTGATTGTTATCAGGGGAGTATGACGACTGTTCAACAAATTTTGGAGGTTGAGCAAATATTTTCTCATCCGTTGAAATATCTCCTAGCCATTCCGCAAGCGGCGGGCTTGGAGTTGCGGCTTCATCTAATGAAGTATCAATAACAATCATGTTTTCACAAGAATTGAGTAAATGGCGTAATTGATGGCGCGCTTGTCGTATTTTGATGTCTGAATTACTTAGACCAAGTTTGACTTTTGTCAATTGATCTAGCCATGGTACGCTATTTGGTTTCATTGACCAAGAATCTGAGTCCAAGCCTGCTAATATCATAATATCTGCAGTTTGACCAAACGCGTCGCTTGGAGCCATTATCTTGACATTATCACATTCAATTCTCAGTTTTATATTCTGTTCTTTGCTGATAATCATATTGATTATATCGATGAAATTTAGCTCGGAATTATTATCTTTCCTTGTTAGACTTTGGAGTTCAAAACATGTTGCTGTCAACGT
Source organism: Candidatus Poseidoniaceae archaeon (assembly GCA_029250385.1). Taxonomy (GTDB): domain Archaea; phylum Thermoplasmatota; class Poseidoniia; order Poseidoniales; family Poseidoniaceae; genus MGIIa-L1. The sequence goes on from JAQXFJ010000055.1 coordinate 20,211, forward strand.
GTTTACTGCATTTATACATCGGTTGAACTCTTTATCGTCTAGCATTAGGTTTTCCCAATTAATACATTTGATTAAGGATTCTAGCATTGCTAATCCTGTTTCGGGTTTAGATATCAAAGGTAAATTTTGCCCCGAATGACAACCAATCAATTTTTCTGTGAGTATCTCTTTGTCAATTAATGGACTGCATAGTCTAATTACGTTGGCTAGCCACCATTGTGTCTCTTCTTGTTTTACCGACGCTTGGTCATCAAAATCACCTAATTGATGCATTTTATTTGCTAGTGTTTGTAGCCACCTTTCTCCTGCCCCAGGCCCTCCAAGAACGTGAAAACTACGTGAGATTTTCTCTAGGATATCTATGTGTGGCCGGGGTTTGATTAATGGATTTTCAGGATGGTCAATTTCATTCTCAAACTGAATGGTTAAATTAGCGCTATTTGCTAAGCGGCGTATTCGTTCAAATGACCACGCTTCTAAACCGGTGCACAGAGACAAATGATAGACTAGTTCTTGAATTAATGGGACCTCTCCAATTACCGATTCTACTGGATTGCCTAGTATCCCTTCAGCTCTGAGCCGTTCCTCCCAATTGTTTCGTCTGGCTTCTATTGCTGCATCAACGATTATTATCTTTTGATCTTGAATGAGACTTATGTCGTCTAACAAATTAAATGTGGCATCCACGATATGTTCCGCCCTCTCAACCATAATGCGGTGATAATTGGGCAGTCTAGATTTGCCTACTGCTGAGAGCCAAGAGGCTTCCTGAGACTCTTCTGACAACTCGTGTTGAGGGACCCAGTTCGGAATTTCTGATTGCTTGCACCAGGCTATATCTTTCAGATAAGCCCCCCCGTAACCTAATCTAAAGCGACCTGGGTTCGATAATTGGTGAACAGGTATTTTTTCTGCTAAGCAATTGAAGATTTCTCGCTCAATGGCGGTAAATTCTGGTGGCTGATTCAATAATAAAATTCCGTCTACTCCATTAAGAGTAAACGGTAAAGAATTAGTGTCTTGACTAAGTAGTACTTGATGTAGTCTGATATTCATTAAATCGGGATGAATTCCTGCGCATTCATCTTCGATACGGTGAAGCACTTTTCGAAACTCTTCCACACCAGGGTCAGTATCCCAAATAGGAAGTTTTGGTAAGCAAGTAAGCTCTTTATGCAACGTCTGGAGTCTTTGCGTTTTGGTCAAACTCCACTGGTTTTCCTGCCTATGAATGAATGGGAACCTACCTTTTTTTGCTCTAATTATACATTCATGATGTACGAGGCCTAGCAATATGCTATCATCATCCAAAACTTTTGGCTGACGATAATCGGTTAGCAAAGCTCTAACAAGGCGTTTAATGGTTAGATGCTTTGAGGAATCTACTGAAGGTTTCTTTGATGAGATTTGTGAGAGGTAATCTTGTCGGGCTGATTCACTGGGATAGATAATTACGACATTATTGGCCAAGTCGTCAATTATGGCCTTATCTAGCCAATCGGGTACTAATTTACCACTAGGAGTAGATTCAATAGTGACTCCTTTAGTAAATTCCACTTCATCACACCCCGTACATTCCATCAAACTGGCGGCAGTTATTGAAGACTACCGCCGTTTTACCAAATAAATGCCATATTTAGAGCAGAATCAAATTACAGATGAGTTAAAGTTCAACATTGACTTAGGGGTGGCATGCGAAAGGTTCTGGCTTTTTCCTTAGTCTTCTTTTTTGTTATGATGTCTGCGTCAACCTCAGTTGCAAAGCCTGCTGTTGAAACCAGTAATGGTCCGGTCTTTGGCGGCCAACACGCCGACATCAATAACCAATCGAATCAGACTGCTAAAATTAGTGTATTGCCAGCTGTCGCAGAAGACTTTACCGCTACTTGGTGCACAAATTGTGTAAAAGTTGAGCATGCTCTTGATGAACTTGAAGTTGAGGGGTTATTACAGAAATATGAATTTCATGTAAATCCAGATCTAGATGAATCTGGTTTTGGATCTGTAGACATCACTCAACATCTTGATGCGCGATATGGTGCTGAAAGCCCCCCTCTAGTTGCCATTAATGGAACCATCAAGAAACACGGTAGCCTTCCAGAGTCTGATAGTTTGGTAAATGACTACCGAAGCATGATGGTAAGCCCGTTGGATTTAGGGGAGGCATACTCATCATTTATGTGGACTCCATCAACAGATAATATGGGAATTATAAATTGGAATCTAGATGCTGATTTATCTGCTTATCCAGAAGCAACTTTGAGTGTTAATGCGTGGATAGTTGAACAATCTGCTGACTTTGATGGCGGAAGTAATGGACAAGGAACTTATTTTGATTTAGTACGGCAAATTACTGACTTGGGAAGCAATCCTCAAGGAACGGCAAATATTACCATTCCAACCGCTCATGATGGTGATGATTTAGAAGTGCATTTAGTTTACCTGCTCAACATGCCAGTCGTAGAAGAGCCGCTTGATGAAAAAGAATGCTTGTTACCGGAGGGTTGTGAAGATGAGACTAAGGCAATACCCGGTTTTGGAGTCATGATTACTTTGCTTGCAGGGTTTTCTGCTGCATTAGTTGCTAGAAGAGTATGAGACTTCACGCACTAATAGCCCTAAACACCTCAATGGCTTGATCAATATCTTCATCCGTCACATGGAGATGGGTTACTGCCCTTACTGCGGTTGGCCCGACGTCCAGTACATCTATTCCGTGATTAGATAATTGCGCCATTAGTTTCTTGGCACCCATTTTACTGTCGATATAAACCATATTGGTTTCAACTGAATTTAAATCCACAGAATATTCATCCATCTCATTTAGTGCAATTGCCAGTCGCTTAGCTCTAGAATGATCTTCTGATAGACGCTCAATATTATTGTCTAATGCATACATACCAGCAGCGGCTAGAATACCGGATTGCCTCATCCCGCCACCAAACATCTTTCTCCAACGACTCGCTTTAGCAATAAAGTCTGTTGAACCAACAAGCAAACTCCCCACTGGCGCTCCTAGGCCTTTGGACAAACAGATAGATACCGAATCAAATTCTTTCAACATACGGCTAACTGGCGTATTGGTCTTAATTGATGCATTGAAAATTCTTGCCCCATCCATGTGAACTTGACAACCGTGTTCGTGTGCTATTTTAGCAACATTATCGAGATTTTCTTGAGAATAACATGTTCCCCCACCACGATTTGCGGTATTTTCAACGCATACCAAAGTGCCGTCTGGATAGTGTCCTAAACTGCCCTCAGCCTTTCTAATCGCCTTGCTTAATAATTCGGGAGTTAGTTGCCCTTTATTGCCATCGACAAGCGCAACTGAGACACCCGACATTACTGCATAACCGCCGCCCTCATACTGATAGATGTGGCTAGTTCTTTCCATTACTATTTCATCTCCAGGAGAAGTGTGTGCCCTAATTGCTACCGCATTAGACATGGTTCCTGAAGGAACAAATAATGCGGATTCCATTCCACATATTTCTGCAATCCTGGCTTCAAGTGCTTTGACTGTTGGGTCGTCTTGCAATACATCATCGCCGACTTTGGCTGCCATCATAGCCTCTAACATCGCCTTTGTCGGCTGTGTCACCGTATCACTTCTCATGTCAATTCGGTCAGAATTGTACTCGCGCATGAGTCCACCAAGTTGCCATCATTGATGAATTAGGCGGAAAATCACAGTAGTTTTAGATGACCGGTTAATGTGTCGAGTTTCTCATCTTGAGCAGGGCCAAAAGCAATCACGGTTAATGACCCACTAGGAATTTGTGTCTTCCCAGCATCGTTAACTCTAACTGTTTGAATTCCTAGTTTTATAGCATGTTTTTCTAATTCCAATAATTCATCTTGGGTAGTTTTTAAGCAGACTTTTTTTTGTCCTGATTTCAACCATGCATCGAGTAAATTAGGCTTATTAGCGCCCAATTTTATTGTTGCAGACACCGATGCGTGACCTGATTGAGCGGCAATTTTACCTTTGCCCATCTTGAGGTCATGATTAATCACCAACACCAACTTAAATGGTCCATTTGGTACGGAGTCTGAACTTTTAGGTGCTGTTAATTGATGAATAAATGAACGCATACCCATAATTTTCACCTACCTAATATGGCTTTAATTCGCCAACGAGTAAATCGATTATTCGTCTGGGAGCGGGGCCAATTCCAAGCACTGTAATCGTTCCGGGGGGAATTTCTGTATGTCCTGCGTCTTTCACTAAATTAGTGATAATCCCGGCTGATTTTGCCTGCCCCATCAAAATTCGTAGTGATTCTTCATCTTTTACCGATAAGCAAACTTTTCTTGCTCCGCCATTGGTCCAACGCTCGAATATTCTTGCCTCACTTTTTTTGGCTTGTAGTGAGCACGATACTGCTGCATGTGAACATTGTACTGCAAGTTTACCTGCAGATAATTTGAGGTCTTTTCTAACAACCAATGCCATGGAAGGCACGTCATGATCCGATAACATATCCATCGACTACTGTTTGTTCTATCTCTTCCATAGATTGGTATTGAGTTATTACGCCAGAGAACCAAATTCCAAACCATGCTGCAATCGTAACATTGCCCAGTGCATGAACTACATCATACGGGATACCATTGATTAGATAATCAATAAATTCGCCAGTACTTACTGTACCAATTACGCTCAATGAGGCAATAAAGTCGAATAAAAAGGCAGAGACAATCCCCAAAAAGTACAGTCTGCCGAGTTGTAGTTTATTATCGATAATTAACTTAGATTGGGCCCCAATAATTGCCACAGTTGACCAGCCAATGGCTTGGTATACAGTCCAAATACCATCACCAAGAATAAAGTTAGAAATCATGGTGACTAGCACAGCAAATGCGACACCTCGCATTGCTCCAAGTTGCGCGCCAATAATCAGACAGGCAACTGTTACCGGCTGGATATTAGGCAACGGAGACATTAGTATCCTTGCCAGTGAAATGCCAAATATTAGAGTAACAAAGGTAAGAATGTTAGAGACTTTTTTCATGTCTGGAGAAGCCAACATCCAAAATGCCAAGCCTAACAAAACAATGTCAATGACCAATCCGGCAACGGGGCCAAGAACGGGGCCGTGCACTCCATGGGACTGGAACATATACAGGCCTAGCAGTCGG
>JAQXFJ010000063.1 GCA_029250385.1 Candidatus Poseidoniaceae archaeon
TGGTTATTGGATTGACAATTGTGTCAATTGGTACATCCCTTCCCGAGATCTTAGTTACTTCTACTTCGGCATTGAATGTTGATAAAAGTCCCGAGGTAGCAGATTTTGCGATTGGCGGCATACTTGGTTCTGTATTGGTTCAAATAACTTTGATTTTGGGTTTTGTTGCGCTTGCTAAGGGCTTGAAGATAAGGCCGTCGTGGCTTAAGAGAGACGGATTGATAATGATGTTGTCTTTGTTGCTGATGGCATCATTCCTGATCACTGGTAAAGGAATAACTAGACTTGAAGGATTTATATTATCAACGCTTTACATCGTTTATATATCATGGCTGCTTTACAATCGTAAAGAAATAATGGATAATGAGAGCGGTAATGATGCCGAGAATATTGATTTATCAAGTCTATCATGGTCTGGTGCGGCATACAGTGTTATGGTGATTATTGGTCTCGCTTTAGCAGTATTTGCTGCCCACCATTTGGTGGTAAACGCTAGCGATTTGGCTTATGAAATGAATATTCCCCACTCTATAATAGGTACAGTTGTATCAGGTTTAGGGACTTCTCTACCGGAACTAACAATTGCCTTTATGGCTGCTAAAAGAAGTCAAGGGGTTGCCATTGGAACTCTAATTGGCTCAAATATAACAGATCCACTTTTGTCAATTGGAATCGCATCAATGGTTCATCCGCTTTACTTAACCGATGCCGGCTCTGACATGATTATGTTAGTAATATTACCAGCAACCATAATCAGTACCACCATCGCCTTATTGCTGATGAGAACCTCTTATGAATTTAAGAAATGGGAAGGTATAACATTAATTGTAGTGTATTTGATATTCCTAGCCGTTTGTGAATATTTCAGAAGAGCCGGCTTCTAAACCATGAAATCTTAACCCTCGGCCTCCTCGGAGTATCATGGTCAACTTCCAACTTGATGAGATGCAAGAAGGTTTGAAAGAATTAGCACATGATTTTGCTATTGATGAAATTAGGCCAAAGGCAGAACATTGGGACGCAGAATCTAAGTTTCCCAAAGATGCAATCACAGCAGCCCATGAGATGGGTATTCTCAATTTACATATTCCGGAAAAGTATGGCGGATTGGGCTTGGGTTGTATGGAAGAGGTTCTAGTTAACGAGGAATTAGCATGGGGCGACCCAGGGTTTGCAACAGCTGCTTATGCTACAGCACTAGCTTGCGCACCAATAATTACCGGTGCTACCGAAGAACAAAAAGAAATTTGGCTTAGAAGAGTGGCTGAAGAAGGCCACCTTGCGTCATATGCAGTTACTGAACCTGGAGCCGGTTCCGATGTTGCTGCATGTAAAACTACTGCTACATTAGACGGTGATGAGTATGTCATCAATGGTGAAAAAATGTGGATTACGGGCGCTGGTTACTCTGATTTCTTCTTTGTTTTAGCAAAAACGGACATCGATGCAGGATATCGTGGCATGTCTGGATTTATTGTTGAGAAAGATGCTGAAGGCTTTTCACTTGGCAAAAAAGAAATCAACATGGGACAAAGATGTTCTGATACTAGGTCAATTGTTTTTGATAATGTCCGCGTTGACAAAAACCAGTTGGTCGGTGGCAGTGAATCTGGAGGATGGATGAATGCAATGAAGGCGTTTGATGTTAGTCGACCAAATATCGCAGCTCACGCAACGGGACTTGCAAGAGCATCCTACGAGCATGCATTACAATATTCAAATGAGCGAACGACATTTGGCAAACCATTGCACCAGCATCAAGCGATTCAATTCATGCTTGCAGATATGAAAACTAAGATTGAAGCATCTCGTATGCTTACTTGGAAATCTGCGTTTGAATCTGATAATGGCATAAGGAATACTGAATCTGCAGCCCATGCAAAGCGCTTTGCCGCAGATACCGCAATGGAAGTATCTACCGATGCTGTTCAAGTGTTTGGTGGCTATGGTTACTCTGAAGAGTATCCAGTTGCGAGATTAATGCGAGCAGCAAAAGTAATGCAGATCTATGAAGGTTCATCTCAAGTACAAAAGATGATTATTGGTCGTGAGATTACCAAAGATTTCTGACTTCAATGGTGTCTAAATCATGGCTAAAACAACACCAGCAATCATTTTGAGTGCAGGTTACAGCAAACGACTTGGAGAACACAAAGCATTGGTAGAAGTAGCAGGTAAAACTCTTCTTGAACTTGCGGTACTAAAATTACAACAAGCAGGTTGCGCACCAGTAATTATCGTGGTCAATCAAGAATTACAATTTGACGCACTTATGTTATCTAACGGGGCGGTGGTGGTGGTCAACAAATTACCAGAAAATGGGCGGACTGGAAGCCTAAAAGTTGGGCTTACTTCAGTGTTAGCAGAATTAGGTAGAATGCCCAATAAGGCAATAATGTGCCCAGTTGATAGGCCGGGATGGAAAGCATCTCATATTGCTAAATTAATCGAATCTGATATGTCATGTTGTCTAACTGATGGCTCAGTCAAAGGGCATCCAGTTTCCCTAGTAAAGAACGACTTACTTAATATAATGGCGGCAAATGATGATGCGACATTAAAGAATATTGTGAGATTTGAATCAGTTGCAGTGGATAATTCTCTATTATCTTTGAATATAGACACGCCTAAAGACAAAGTAAGATTGACAGAAAGTGCTGATTTTTTTGTTGAACTTTGATGCGTAAATGGTATTTGTAAAGACCAGTAGCGCAGCACATGTCGAATGACACGTTGGCTTGGGCTCTAGAGCGGCTGGCGGAAAGACGCCGTGTGGTAATTGCCAGTGTTATCCAAACTTCTGGTAGCGTTCCTGGTAAGGTTGGAGCTAAACTTGCGGTTGCTGACGGTAAGCAAGGTTTCCACGGAACCGTGGGCGGTGCTGGGTTAGAAATGAAAGTACTACTACGATGTAAAGAATTACTCAGTGAGTATTGGGAACCATATGGTGAAATGCATACGTTTGGTCTAAATAAAGGTGCGAAGGGCTATGAAGTACAACCTTTAGATTCTTTATGTGGGGGCCGAGTTACCTTGTCAATAGAAGTAATCATGCCATCTCCCCACGTACTCATGATGGGTGGAGGTCATTGTGCCAATGCCTTGTCGCAAACTATCAATTCACTTAATTGGCATCATTCAGTCACTGATTCAAGGCCAGAATACTGTAACAAAGATTCATTTCCTCAAGCGACTGAACTAATTCCATCTAGCGTAGCAGAATTTTTGGCGACGGAATCATTTGATTCTATAACCCGGTTTTCCGATATTTTGTTACTCGGCCATGATTGGTCTGAAGATCAAGATAGATTACTTGGTCTATTGGGGATTTGCCAGCAACACAATTGCCTACCAGACGGAAAAACATTCCCTCGCATAGGTGTTATTGGTAGTCGTAGTAAATGGAATTCTTTTTGTAAATCAGCATTGTCACAGGAAATTAAGCAAGACTTGTTAGATGCTGTAGTCTGTCCAATCGGGATTAATATCGGCGCAGAATCACCTGAAGAAATTGCTATTGCGGTAACAGCACAGATACTCTCCCTCAGTAAGGGTGTCTCACCTGAAGAGAATAATTGGCGTCAATCTTCTTGAGGATTGAAAATTTCCTTTCTAAAATATTCCAATTCTTCGATTGACTCCAATATGTCATCTAGCGCTAAATGGGATAGTTTCTTTTGGTATTTTTCTACCTTCGGGTACCATCTTCTGGCAAGTTCTTTGACGGTTGAAACATCTATCATTCGGTAGTGCAAGTAATCCGCCACCATTGGCATTTCCTTATCGAGAAATTTTCTGTCGTTCCAAATGCTATTACCACACAATGGCGCAGTATTTGGATTAACCCATTGTTGTAAGAACTCTAGAGTTTGCTGTTCTGCCTCAGCGATTGTTACTCCATTATTTCTTATCCGATCTACTAGTCCACTACGGTGATGATGAGTTGTATTCCATTCATCCATTCCGGCAATTAATTCCTCTGAAACGGTGACTGCAAGATTTGGACCTTGGGCTAAGATATTGAGTTCTCCATCGGTGATTACCGTAGCGATTTCAATAATCGATTCCTTTTTCTCGTCTAGTCCAGTCATTTCCAAATCGATCCATACCATTCGCTGATCTTTGGCGTCCATGTCCGTCCGTAATAGAGAACACATTTCAATTGGGCGGACCCAGACATAATTTTTACTGGTCTTCAAAGCATATTATTCTAGGGCTTTCTTCCTTGGAAGTCCTGAGGACCTGTCGTTTGTAGATCGCTTTAGTTACAGTGACTAATAGAGGTAAGTGATTAGTTGACTCATAGTAATTCGTCGAGGAAAGAAACATCAATATTTGATGGGGTTTGGTTGTCTTTCACATCGACTTCAGTATCGTTGTAATTGGGTTGTTGCTGGCCAAGATTTGATTGTTGATTTGGTGTCTGGGTATATTGGTCCGGAGTAGGTTGAACTGACTGTTGAACTAGTGGCTGGGTATACTGGTCCAGAGTAGGTTGAACTGGCTGTTGAACTAGTGGTTGAGTATATTGGTTTGGAGTAGGTTTAACCAACTGAGGCAATGGTGGCAGAGGGATTGCCGGGGGGACCATTCCTGCAGGCAATGGAGGTAATGTTAGCATGCCTGGCTTCGTATTAGTTTGCGGTAGGTAGTCAGGACTTATTTGCCGTGGAGGAGATTGTACTGGCGAAGTCATCTCACCATACTGAGACTGTCCCTCTATTCCCCAAGTGGAGTCTTGTATTTCCCAAGCATTAGATAGATCTGAGCGCCCTCGACGACTAATTGACAATATTACAATTGTTATGAGGGTTGTCAAAGCAATGCCTGCGATGATTAAATTACGAGCACTCAAAACAGACTCAAGGCTCAAAGCATCGTTGTTGTTTCCAGATGGAGGCGCTTGGCTGGCATTGATTTCTACAGATCTAACCACTTGTTTGATGTTTTCATCATCAAACGGAGTAACAGAAACAAACCAATTAGAAGTGTTAGAAAGGAGTTCATAATTATCATTTGTTATGATGAAACTTGCACTTGAAATTTGGTCGCCGACAAGCTCTGCTTCAGTAATTTCTGAGAATTCCTTAGCAGCAATGTGGACTTGAAATCCTTGAACATCTCCGGTCGTAATTTGATTCCAGGAGACCAGTATTTTTTGACTATCAATCCAAGACAGAGTTATTCCTTCAACGCTTGGTAGGTTACTACCATCATTAGCAAATCCGTTATCAATTGATTGTACTGACGCTGTGATGAGGTTTGTTGTTATTGAGTTCCCAGAAAAATCTACCGGGACAACAGCAACCCAAACTGTTAATTCAGGGGAAATCGGAGTTTCTCCCTCCAGTAGACTGATTGTCAGTGGGAACTCAGGCAAAGATTCTGTTACCATGACAGGACTGGAGGGTCCGTTAAACAATGCGCCAACATTGGTAAATTTGTATGATGCTGCATAGATTTGGTATTCTGAAATATCACTTGCTGTTGATAATTCGAATTCAAGGTTTACGCCTGTCCCATCATCCTGAGGTCGGTCTTGCAAGGTGAGATTGTCAATTCTTTGGGGAGCAATATCGTCTTGCAAGTTATTTATTGGAGTGACACTTGGGCTTTGTAGTTCAGTTAAATATGCATCTCCATCGCTGTTATGCACTGAGACGGCCACATACAATTTGGTATTTGATCGTATCAAGCTAGGCATGTTGATTGTATTTCCCGATACATCAGTTGAGTAATACAGGCCGGTACTGGCTGTGAGAGTAATTTGATTTTTATCTTCATCATCTGATTGTTTGTCAATGACAATACAACCACATGTGTCCGGATTAGTTCCATATTCGTCCCAGAGTGACGCAACATTGTCTAGAGGTCGGTCACCTATCCAAACTGTGTAGTATCCAAACTCATCAGACTCCGAAACCAACCAAGTAATATCAATCGCTGTTCCTTGGTCGTTGGGTGTGTCAAAGACCACAATACTTGCAATACGCTCTGGAGGCAGAATGTCGTCGTTAAGGTTATCCAATGGTGTAGCAGTAACAATTTCGACACCTGTGCGTTGCGAGTTGAGATATTCATCAAAGGCTACTACCCCTATGTAATATGCTTGACCGTCAACCAATGGAGTACCATCAAAGTCGGACAGTATGGTCGAATTAACTGAACAGTCGGTGATTATTTTCGATGCTGTGAATCCATCTACGGAAGTTGGCTCAGTTGAAAATTCGACATCAGTAACCATGAATATTTGATAGAAAGCACAATCGTTGGCACTAGATTGATCCCATCCTAGAGTAATTTTTCCACCGCTGTCTTCCGGCGTATCTATCGCAAATACGTTGTTTAGCGGTGCTGGTGGAAGTCCGTTATCGTCACCTCCGGGAGCAATCACTGGACCGATGATGGTAGCATTTTCTGTATCTTCTTTTCCTCCTGCATCGATGCAGGTAAATCCAAGCCAATATATAATTCCGGTTTCGACATTTAGTATGGTTGTGTTTCCGCCGCTAACTGGTACGGCTAAATCCGGTATCATGTTAAGTGTAACTTCGTTGTTATTGAAGGATTCCAGAAGATAAATTCCAGTTTGGGCTATGTCTAGTGCCGTACATCGAGCCCATTCCAAACTAAGTTCGCCTTGCTGGCTATCTTCGAAAGGAACTGCTGTAGCCCAAGCAGGTGGTATCGGGACTTCATCGCTTGTCACTAATGGTCCGGCAATTGGACTTGGTACTCCATACCTTCCGTCTTGGTATTCTACAACTATCACTGCATAGTATTCAGTCCCGTCAATGATAGGTTCACCGTTTGCAGTGGTCGTTACTGCGACAGTACTAGTGTAGGATAATTTGGATGCATCGGGGATTCGTCCTTCAAAACTAATTTCTGAAACTAGCTCGTTCCATGGCCCTTCATTAACGTAAATATGGTATGCTTTGAAATCAATGTCCGTGACTATTGACCATTCAAAACTCAATGCACTGCCCCCATCGTCTGGGCGGTCGTATACATCAGTGATGACCACTGGTGTATCTTTGCGGACCCAATCGTATGTAAGCCGAATTTCCATGCTGCCGTCTTCTTGAGAAAGAAGTTTTAGAGGAACATAACGTGTTCTGTTGATAATTTGCCCATTATCAATGGCAAATTGTAGCATTTCAGCTAGACTTGCAGTATCAGAGATATCTATTTCTGCATCGTAATTTAGTAGAACGGTTTTGGCCCATACAGGAGTGTTAGAGTCCGGAGAACTCAGAGCTAGTGGTATGTATTGGAATGAGGCTCCATTTGTATCGATAGAACCCTGAGATGAGTTGAGAATAAGAGGATTTTCTGAGTTAATTAGTTGAATTTCGTAACCTGGGTGAGCCATATTTCCTATATTGAATACTTGACCGTCAATACTGGCAAACAAAGGGTCTGCAGAACGAGCCTGACCGTCTTCTATGACTTCAAAGGCCTTGTTCCATCCGAACAAACCGTCGTCCCGAGAAGCGAGCCAGAAACCTGTTGGGCCTACGGCAACGTTTTGTGGATTTGGTACAACAAATGATTTCAGGAGTGTGTGAGAGGTGTTTCGGGCCTCGACAATGGAAATGCTAGAGCTGCCTCGCAATATCAAATGTACACCGTCCGATTCCATGTCTCTTATTGGCCAAGAAGGCACATCAGACCTTGAAACACCAGCGATAAATTGGTCGGTCAGGCCGTTATAATGCGTGAGCGGACCAATGTCGGTGGCTATGTGAACCCCTCCATAATCAGCGGTAACTGAGGTGACAACGTTTGATGGCAATTGATCAAACCGATGCGTAGAAACCACTGCGTTCGAAGAGATATCGATCACTGAAAGTCCTGGGCGTTCACCAAGCGCCCCATCGTGGACTGGAATGAGCCAAGTTCCTTGGTTTACTGTGTTGTAACGACCAATCGAGGCTACAGAATTACCTAGTAAACCATCTCCAACTTTCAATATCGTTATTGCACCTGTGCTCGGATTATACTGAGTGAATCCAGACAGGCTTGCCAAATATAGGAGGTTAGAATCCCAAAGAACATCTTGAATACTTGAGTCAGATAATCCACTTTCTCGAGTAATTGGTAACTCCCATGCATTCTGGGTTAAATTCCAATGTCCTACTCCGTTAGATGTGGCAATGAACAACGAGTCGGAACTTAATGTCAATCCTTGAATTACGTTTGATGGAAGACCTGCTAACAACGAACTGGTCGTAAATTGTTGTGAAGTAAGGTCAAATGTTTGTACTCCCGATGCAGTGGTTGCTGAACCTAACAATCCAATGATGAGTTCCTCTGTACCTGATGAATCGACTGCCTTCGCAAGGCCTGCTTGGTTGTTGTGCAGTGCCCCG
>JAQXFJ010000088.1 GCA_029250385.1 Candidatus Poseidoniaceae archaeon
TATATCACCGAGCAAAGCCATTGGTATTTTTGCTGGGAATAAAAATACTAGTAACGGTAGCTTGTAACTAACCCAGACGTACTCTACATTATGTTGTTTGAGTTCATTTATTGACTTGGTAAGTTCTTTTTCTGTCGGCGTACGACGTGGAGCTCTTGTTTTGTGGTATGGTTTGATAGTACCATCTGGCATTTCAACTATTGAAGTCAAAAGCCAAACATGCCGTTTTGCTACATTATCGATTGGCATTACTGTAGAATGCCAAAACATTCGTAAATCTCTAAGAGATTTAACATTGCCTTGAGACAAATTCTTCAACATCAAAATAAATGGTATGAATAAGAAACTGAACCCACCCCACATTAATAGGGAAATCGCTGGAGGAAGTGACAATATCAGATCTTCGCCATAATCAATCATCACCGGCATGGTTGACCAGTTTGGAACCAGTATGGCAACCCACATCAATGCTTTAGCGTCAGCCCCACCATGTATCATCCTTAATCTCCAACCGAGATCAATCACGAAAATCACTAACAAGCCTGATAATGTTGACCAGTACAAAGCAGCCATTCCAACCGCATCCCCTAACACAACGTCCAATAAGTCAACATCCCCATATTTAGAGAACCCAACTACAACTCCAATTATGCTAGCGAAATACCAAATAGCAACTGTGATATCTAGTTTATTTCCAGACTTGAGATCAATGTAAGTTGGTCTACCAATTATTGCGACTGAGGCATATGCTACAACTGCTGAGGCTGTCAAGTAGATGGTCCAATCTGCTTCCCGGGCCATTAATTCCAAAGCCCAAAGAAAAATCGCTGGTTTGACCCAAACCATCCAATGTTCGTTTTTTACCCGCCTGGTTTTGTGATCCATCCATGCTGCCCAACCCATTCCAAGCAGGAGGACGCACACTCTGCTCCAACCTAGAACCTGTTCTGAGGTTAGTGCCATGACATAGCCATGTCGGCAGTGAACTTAAAGACGGCCTACTCGGTGGGCTAACTGGTCAGCGTTGAGGGTTTATGATGGATATAGAAACAAGACTTCAGCAAGTTGCTACTGTAATTAATCAAATTGATGACCCTAAAGTCCCAAGAAACATTCGCAGGCAAGCCAAGGAGGCATGCGAACAATGGCTGCTAAATAAGGCCAAAAAATTGGATGTTCGAATTGCAATGTCACAATCAAAACTTGAGGAGTTATATGAAGACCCAAATATCCCGCCCGAATTTGGCACACTCATTTTGATGATTAATACCGAACTAGAGAAAATCTTGACAGAAGTCCTATGATTCTTCTAAAATATCGTTTGGAATAACTTTAATTCGCAATGATAAAATCGCTGCAAATAGCATCACTATACCACATAGATGGAATGACGTATGGTAATCAAGCGGCCAATCTTTTGAGACGGTGAATGTCCAAACAATACCACCGGTTAACGGCCCTAAAATCCTGGCAAATGAACTAACTGATTCTTGTGCACCCATCACCACTCCTAAATTGATACCTTCTTGCTTAGCTGTAGTGGTAAGTAGCGATGATGAAGTTGGCTGGAAAATACCATTGCCCACAGCGATTAAAATCACTACCACGAATAGTTGGGCAAGTGCCCAGTCAGTTTGGGTATATGGTACTAAAGCCAAACCTAAACCAGTAATTAGACATGAGATTGGCAGCAGTTTTTCAGGACCAAATCTTCGTGATAAAGGACCAATTAATACTCCTTGGGTAACTATTCCTGCAATTCCTATAATGGCAAAAACCCGTCCGTTCTGGGCTTCATTATAGCCAAGTCCGCCCAAACTGATATCCATTCCAGTATACAAAATAAATACTGCATGCATAATAGTAAATCCGAAAATAAACAACATTGTGACCCAAATAATTAATGATATAGAACCACTTTTAAGCATGGAAATGGATTGCGAAACGGATTTCCCAATCCTGGCATTCCATCCCAAACCATCATTTTTCGAACGCTTTGATTTGGGTAATGATTCTGGTAATTTCCAATAAGCGAATATTAGAGAGAACATCGATAGAGCACCCGCAGCTAGACAAGGCAATAGATATGGATATGTTTCAAAGATAGTCGATTCAAAATAATCCCATCTGGCGGCCGGATTTGATAACTCTCCCCCAATAAATGGCCCTATAGTAAACCCTAATCCAAATGCTGCGCCTATTATCCCCATTCTAGTAGTCATCTGGGCTGGACTGCTAACATCGCCTATGTACGCTCTTGCAACAGCCAGATTACCATTAAAGACACCAGCAAGGAATCTAGCAGCTAACGCTATCATGAGGGTATTAGCCAGTCCAAACATGGCGAAAAATACAGTATTTCCAATCAATCCAATCATCAATACTGGACGACGTCCTATTCGGTCAGATACTGAACCCCAAAATGGTGAAAACAAGAATTGTGCTGCAGAGTAGGATGTCATTAGCAAACCAACCCACAGCCCCACTTCAGTAATTCCTTCAGCCGCAGCTAAATCTTCGACTAGATAGGTTAGAAATGGTATGACTATCCCAAATCCAATCATGTCAATCATGGTGACTAAGAATAGCACGAACAGTGCTGCAGCACTAGCCTCAACAGTTTGCTGAGGTTGTTGGCGTTCAGTCATGGCGTTCCCTAATACTCATCGTTTTTGTAGTCAACGCGCTTAAGCAACTCAAACTAGCGAATCAAGCTGATGGAGAATTGTTGGAGACATCAGGAGTCAATCGATCTATGACATTACCTAAACGCTCAACAAGCCCTGCTTTGTGGTCATGTTTGATTAGTGCATGCTCCATCACTTCATCAAGTGAATCTACTGGGATTACTTCTACGATGTCGACATATTTGTCATCAAGCAGCACGTCTTGCATGTTGGCTCTCGGAATTACTACTGTCTTCACTCCTGCTGCTGCGGCGGCTTCTATCTTAGCAGTAACTCCACCAATTGGCAGTACTTCTCCCCTGACTGATAATGAACCTGTCATTGCTAGATTTTGTCTAATGGGTATTTCTTCTAATGCAGAAATTACTGCTGTTGCGATGGTTATTGATGCTGAATCGCCGTCTACACCATGGGTGTCAACAAATTGGATGTGTATATCATAATCTGAAATATCCTTTCCGGTAAGTTTCTTGATTACTGCACTGACGTTAGTTACGCTTTCTTTAGCCAGATCAGATAATCCTCCAGTTGCGTGAATCTTACCGCCGCCACCTTGCGATGGGGTAACTAGGGCCTCTACTGGCAACATTATCCCACTAAAGTCGGATAATCCGGAATTAGCACCTAGTACAGCCAGTCCGTTAACTCTACCAACACGTTCACCAGAATTGACTAGTAAAGAGTAATCTCTTCGGCGTTCGATCATTCTATCTGCGACTTGTTGCTCTAATGGTTTCGCAATGTTTCTTGCGCCAAGAACGTGTGCAGCGGTAGTTAATTGCGCACCCTCTTCGCTGGCAAGATCCCCTGCAATTCTAATTAGTCCGCCTAATTCTCTCAGACGAAGTGACAGTTTACCTCTACGCCCAGCTCTTCGTTGTGCTTCTCTTAGTATGATGCCAACTGCTGACTTATCGAAGTGCGGTATCTCTCTGTTTGTACCCATATCTCGGATAACTTCTTGCGCAATAAAACGTATGAGCCTTCGACGATTTCTAGAGGTGTCTGGCATCTCTGAATTAACATAGACCTCATAGCCATATCCACGGATTCTGCTTCTAAGTGCAGGGTGCATTCCTTGGATAGCATCCAAGTTACCTGCAGCAATTAGGATGAAATCGCAAGGAACCGGTTCAGTCTTTGTCAAAGCCCCTGAAGAGCGTTCTGAACGACCTGAAATTGGAAATGCTCTCTCTTGCATAGCAGTTAGCAAGGCTTGTTGCTCTTCTAGCCGCAGCAAATTTACTTCGTCAATGTAGAGCACGCCTTTGTGAGCACGGTGGATAGCGCCTGGCTCTACCCTGTCGTGGGCTGGAGTTTCCATACCACCTGACTGGAACGGGTCGTGCCTTACATCTCCAAGCAGTGAGCCAGAAAGGGTTGCGGTGGCGTCGATGAATGGTGGTAATTCATTCATTTCATGCTTTACCAGCAATTTAGGGATTCGACTTTCGTCAGATGCACCTAACCTACCTCTGATGAACATGTAACCAAACATAAGTAAGAATCCACCAAATAATAGTGTGATGATATCACCGGTTTGCAATGTTGCTATCACCAATAGGAAACCTATTGCTGCAAAAGCAATCAATAACATCTTTTGTGACCGTTCTCTTTGTTGCCTAATAGCTTCGCGTTGTAACTTTACGATTCTATCGCCACGAGATGCTGGAACGCATCTAACTCTTGGAGCATTTTCATCATCTTCATTGGGATAAATTAGAACATCTTCTAAAACGTCCTTTGGCAATAGTTCGGTCATTGACTTGGCCAACATTGATTTTCCAGTACCAGGATCACCAATCATCAGCATGTGTCGCCTTTGTTCAGCAGCTTTCTTTATGACTACTGAGCCGGTTTCTTGACCGATAACTTGGTCGACTAAAGTTTCAGGGATAGGAACCTCTTCAGTAGATGAAAATTCAACGCCCTCAATCCATTTATCAACGGCTAATGTCATTATTTCGTCTGTGCCAGTCGGCTCTGGAGCCCAAATGGTTACCTCTTCTTCAGTAGGTTCCTCTGTGCTGATATCTTCACTGCTCACGACTACCCCTCACACTACTCCCCTTTATGGGTTTAGAAAGTTCCACAAATCAAAAATTCCTCAATTCTTCGTACGGTCTAGGTATTGCTGACCATAGTATTCCCACTGGTCCATAGACCATCCGGATGGAAGGCCGCCTGGAGGGAATGGTGGACCTCTGTGTGCTTGAATTGGTGGACCTGCAGGTCTAGCAGCAATTGGCTGTGGAGCATATTGAATTGGTTGTGGTTGCTGAGGATATGCCTGTTGAGGCTGGCTATATTGTGGGGTTGTTAATTGTGTTTGGAAGATTGCTTGGGTGCCACCATACATCGAGTTCGCTACAGCATCTCTTGCGGGTAGTGTGGTATCGGCCCACTTGAATCCTTGGGAGTCATCATATTCTTGATTACCTCGCAGTAGGAACATACCACCGAGTAGTGCAACGATGATGATTGCGGCAACAATACCCAAAATCAACATTGTATTGTCATTAGAATTCGTTTTGTCAGCAGATGTACCCGAGGCTTGATCTTCGACGCAATTCACTCTTGGGTCAAGACAGGCTAACTCAAGTTCTGCTTCAGCGTTAACTAATTCTACTTTCAAACTGGTTGTATCATCATCTGTGGTAGTCTCAATGTCGTTCTTGATTTGGTCAATCTTTTCATTGAGTTTATCGATATGTGAATTAATCATGTCATCGCTCATTTGTGACGGTGGTGGTACATCTTGAGTAACTACCCATTTGTATAATGGTTCAGCAGATCTTATTGTTTTGTAGTTATTATTCATATCATCCACACCATCGATCATGATGTAAAAGTAATCGCCATAATCATAACCATATGGTCTTGCAGGCGAATCTGGATTAACGACATTTGGTATATCGACATCGATTTGCCATCCTTGAGCGGATTGGGTCATATCTAAATCATAAATCCACATACCGTCGCAAACACCTTCATAGGTACAAGTTTGCCACTTTACTGTCATTGAAGTGAATACCGGGGCATCCTCGCTAAGATACATATTTGCAGTTGGAATTTGTCCAATGTACATATTTCCTGCTTCAACAACCATGAATCCATCTTCAAGGGGATTTTTAGCAATAGTAAATTCAAGAGAATCATACACTTCGATAGTAAAGCTATATTCTGTTGAATCATATGTGTCAACCACTTTGATTACGACTTCTTGTTCGCCCACATCATCAAATTTCAATTTCATAAAACCAGTTTGACGAATGTATTGTGCACCACCAGGTTCTCCTGGAGAAGAAACTAGAACGGTAACGTCATCTATGCTATTGTCGACATCAGATACCAGCGATTTCAGGTCTATCGAGGATTCTGTATTAGTTTTAAGTCGCATATCCTCAAACTGTGTCATGTCTATGACGGGAGCGTCATTGATTGGATTAATATTAATCAGTAAAGTTTGATCTGAACATTCGTTATCTGCATCACATGCCCGAATTGTTAGTGTTGACTGGCCTTCAGCATCAGTGCCGATGGTTTCAAACCCAAGTACACCATTCTCAATTCGAGTTTCAATTAAGCCAGGATTGGTTTGAGAAACAACCTCAAAGACTAGTAAACTTGCAGAACTAACTTGTCCATCAGCAGTTGTATCTGTAACGTATTGTAGTAGTCTTAGGGTGCCATCTGAGTCTGGACCTTGTTCATCAATAGATTGAGTAGGCAATCCTAGCCACCTTGGTTGACCGTTTTCAATCACGTTAAACTTTAGAGTACCATATGGCATGTTATTGCTTGAGTAACTACCGCCATCATCAACAGTTACTAGAACACTCTTTTGACCTAGTGGGCAGCCCTGAACATCATCGAAAGAGAAATCAACAGTTATCGTTGATGAAAGTGGATTCCAAGAAACAAAGTAAGGGCTATCTGAGCTAATATCTAGGTCAAAGAGCGGTGTTTCTGGGTCACTTATGTGATTGGTCATATCAACGTCAGTAGCAACATCACAGGTAACTGTAGGAATCGGTTCTGCGACTATTTGTGGTATCCCGTTGGCAAGGCTAAAGGCATCAGGAGTTACTCGCCACTGACTTTCTTGACCTCTGCTGTCAATTGTTTTTGATCTTAAATCATAATCACCAGCTGGCATAGTAAGGGTTGGAGTCATTGTGTACTCACGTCCTTCGTTAGATGTTCCTTCATTGACGATTCTCTCACCGCCTGAATCAATACTACCATCCCAAAGGTTTTGACCTGCTGGAGATACTTCCAATTCGAAATTCATTGATTGTATGGTGTCGACATAATCGTCAGCAGTACCCTTTGCAATAACAGTGAATATGGAACCTCTTTCAATGACATTTTCACCACTTACTGTTGCTTGTTTAGCAGTAGGAGGTCGGTCATGATTGAGTTCTTCGACAAGTATATTGTTATTTGAAGAACGGTCTCCAGTCAATCCGGTTAGTCTTGCACCAAACCCAGTTTTCCATGCATTACTAGGCATATTTGCCGTATCGATATTCGCTGTGTGAGTCATTGTTCCAAGAATTGCCAAATTGGTCAATGACTTAGTGGACACTACAACAGGACTGTTGCCATCCATGTAAATAATTTCGAGAGTACCACCATCTGTATAATCTAATCCGCCAATATTTTTGGCAGTTGCGCTGACGGTTAATTGATCTCCAACCATATAACCAGTTGAAGATGCTGGATTTACTAAATTTACATCAGTAACTGCAATTTCTAGCTTAGGTCCCATTTCCGAATCAGCTGCTGAGAGTACATTGCGGTTAGCAGTATGGCTTCCATCAAGCAGTGCTGCTACTGTTAGGAAGTTATCAGTGGCAGATTGACCCGCACCATCACCTCTAACAGTTGAAATTGGTTTGGACCAAGATTTGCTTACAGGAGTTCCGGAGGTTAGCGTGACAGATTCAAAGCCAGTGCCTGCGGAGTTCAACAACCAATCCTGCCATACATGGTGAGGATTAGGGTTAGGGCTACCACTGTATGCTTCTGGGGATGTCTTTTCAGTTATTGCTGCGTATATGTATACGGTTTTAGATCCTGAACCTGTGTACATTGCAGTGATTTCAATATCCATATTATTGCCGTTAGGTGATTGAGAGATTGTCAAGGAATAGTCATTTGCATTGAACATATTACCACCGGACTGATATGCACCAGTTACATCTCTACTGTTGGTATGATATGTTGAGTCGGAGGTTGGTGCGTCACCGTATACAACAGTCGGATAGGCTGAAGCACTAAGATGGGCTCTTCTGTTGATTGGTGCATCGGCACCCCATCCTGTGGTAGGAGACTCCCAAAAGGAAACATAGGTGAAGTCTTCAGATTGGCTACCACCTCCGCCATTTGTCCCGTAGACAGAGTGAAGGTTAGCGGACATGGAGTGGCATGGACCACACCAATGGGCCCCAACATACTCCGCAAAAACAGGGTGACCAGGTGACTGAGCTTCACTAACAACTGGTTCGCTATCTAAATATGATGGCGCAGTACTGCTTTTTTCTACAACAACTGAAAGGGCGATACTTCCAAGAAACAACGCGACAATGAAAACTGAAATTGACTTAGCATAAAACTTCATATTACTCACTACTTTGACTCAGTATAAGAAACCCTCTATTTTTAGTGCGATTTCCCACACTTGGCATCGGTTTAGTAGCAATTAAATGAGGATGTTACTCAGCATTAATTGTGAGCACTGAAAAATGGTTGGCTTTGGAAGAAGAAGGTGGCAAGGTATTCTTGGTTCAAATAGTCGAAGAAACTATCAAAATAAAAGGCCTTGGTGTATTTAATCCCACAGAATTATTGGCAGAAAAGCAAGTCGGAGAGACTGTCGTAATTGGCCAAAAAATCCTGACCGTTTTAACCCCGAGACTACCCGAATTATATCGTGGAATGAAACGAAGAGCCCAAACGATTAGCGCTAAAGACGCAGGGATTTTTATCACCAAATTAGGCATTGGCCCAGGTGATGTAATACTTGAAGCCGGACTTGGCAGTGGCGGTTTATCGCTCCACTTAGCGAGAGTTCTTGGCAATTCAGGCACGCTGATTACCGTTGAAGCACGAGATGAACACGCAGAAGTTGGCTTGGAAAACCTAAGTCGGGCCAAAAACTGCCTAGAAGAATTCCCGATGCACCACCACATTTCAGGTGACATTGTCAATATTGCAGAACAAGTTTCACAGATATCTCAGGGAGTTGATGGAATCATCCTAGATTTACCAAATCATGAGGCGGCAATTAACGCAGTGGTAGAATTACTAAACCCCGGCGGAAGAATTGCTTGCTACTGCCCGGTGACTAGCCAAGTTGAACGAGCCTGGCAAACTTGTGAAGACAATGGCCTTGTTGTCGAATGGGCAGGCGAATTAATGGAACGCAAATGGGGAAGAGCATCTAAGGGTGGCATTCGACCTGTCAACGGCCCATTTGGACATACTGCGTTCTTACTGATTGCCCACAAACGCTGATCAGAATTTTTGATTTTCTACTACTCTAATTTTCTTATCACACTGAGGGCAAGTGAACTTAAACGGTGGCTCACTACCTCTTGGCACTCCTAATTTGGCCTTACAGAACGGACAATTGACTTTGTTATCAGGAGTCATTCGGCATTCGTTTGAGTTTAATTTACGAGCTTCAACTTCTTTTTCTTTGGGTTTCTTGTCTGGCTTACTCGAATCCGCAGAAAGGTACTCTGATGAATCTTCAACAGTAGCACTAACCGAAACTGACTTGCGTCGCTTCCTTAGTGTGTTCATTAGGAGCAATAGGAGCAGTGAAAAGACCCATCCTCCAGCCATGATTGAAATAGTCTGTTGCTCATCAAATTCAACACCAAATGGCAATTCTACACCGTTAGGAGGCAACTCTGGACCGTCTACCATAACTGGTAAACCTGTAGATTCCTCTGTGTAGGTCACACCATCTATCGATATGCTTGCTGAAACTCTGAGAGTTGCAGATTCTGATTCAGTTACTCGAGAATTAAGCAACAACTCAAACACGGTAGTCTGACCATTGGCCAATGAGAAGTCATTTGAAGTCGTATCGGAATTCATTGGTCGAATCGTAACATCAAATAGTGATTCATCTGAACCTAGGATGAATAGACTCCCCGATAACGGCGCATTTGCTAAATTTTTCACCGTTATGGTAGTGGATGAACCACCGGAGGATGCCATCGAGAGCATACTTTCACCGAAACTAATTTCGATGATTCCATCGCCACCCCAATTAGGCTCTACGGTAAATATCTCAACTTCTTCAAGAACATAATTACTTCGTGCATTACTAGTAACTCTAAAGTTAAATGATGACAAACCAGCAGATGCGGTTTCTTCTATTAGACAACTCCATTCAAACGCCTGCGATGAGGAACCCGCAGAGAGGGTGAAAATTTCCGACAACCCACAATCTTGCCCGATTGTAGTAAGCAAAAATTGGTCTTCCCCCGTCCCTGTATTAGTTACGACTACATCACCGCTGATGCTTTGGCCTGGCAAGGCACTATTGTCATCGGCAAGAATCGTCAGTTGAGCGCTTGCTTGTATAGGAATTATTTTGAAACTTATCGATGAAGAAATTGTGTCATCATTAGAAGAAGTAACAACGATATCAACATCGCAGCCGTTAGCTGGAGCCCCAGCTAATCGTTCTCTTATCTGAATAGTCACCGCTTGAGTTGAAGAAGAATCTAGATTAATTGAGGAAGTAGATAAGACCGTATCAAACCATGTTGAAGCATTACTGGAATCATCAAATCCTAGACTGACAAAGAAGGTATCTGAAGCAGAGCCTAGATTTGTTACTTCAAAGGTATAAGATACCTCTGAAATAGGACCAGCAGCGATATTATTGCTGATGGAATTGACAGTTAATCCGACGCTTTGTGCAACCTGTAGTTCTAAGTTCAAAGATTTGGTAATTTGACTTGAGGAATACGTAATGTTGATTGGATAAGAGCCCGATTGAGCAGTTGATGTCATGCTGACACTCATGGTAACAGTTGCAATACTGCCAGCATCCAAGTCAACTTCAACTGCAGAAAATGTGACTTCTGCACCTGTTGGCAGCCCGGATACTGATGCTGTTAGATTTAGATCCATTGTACCACTATTGGACAATTCAAGGTTCACGTCAACTGAAGAACCTGGCTTAGTAGTTATTCTGCCGTCTAGAGGACCACTTACAGTAAGACCTGCCACGGTTTGTATATCGAATGTTACTATCTTGTTACTTGTGATATTTTGGTAGGTCACGCTAAAGTTTTGACTAACTAAGCCAGTATACCCCTGAGCAATATCTGAGTTTAGACTCCAAAGACCAACTTGACCGGATTGGACGCTAATATTAGTGGGAGATAGTAGATTAGTTGTCAAAGGAGATTCTGCGGCAAAGTCCAACAGGAATTCTATTGTTTCGCTACCGTTATTGTACAAACGCAACTCATATGACTCTGGAGTGTGAGGTGTGAGTGTTAGTGCTTGCGAATAAGTATGTGTTAACTCGAAAGCAACTAATTCATCAACATTTATGATGAATTCAAATGGTTCTGCATCATAGGAATAGTCACCGTGTAATCCTTCACCCGTGAGCAACAATTCACAATCATGAGATTTATCCGCAATTAAATCAACCTCAGCAATAAAACCAATGTCGATTACGTCACCAGGCATGAATGAGGTTGAAGTCGCATCGATTAAATTCACAGTACAGGGACCTGACAACGAAGTTAAGTTCCAATTCAAATCTAATTCAGCATTACCTGTGTTAGTCACTTGAAGCGAAGTTGTTACCGATTGACCAGGAATGAAATCACTGGCCTGATTTAGGAAAGCAAAACTCAGATTATTTTCTGGTAATACTTCAACCACGAAGGTATAGCTGTTTGAATTATTACCATTGGTTGATGCTGAGAATAAATTGAAACCATAATAACCGGGCTGAGCATTACTTGGAACAGACACTTGCAAGGTAGTTTGGACGTCAGTATATGCTGGAACATTGCTCATCTGTGAGTCATCAAACACCAAGTTCCATCCTGGCGGCACAACTCTATTTTGGCTCATGGAAGTAGTTTGAGAACTATTTTGCCAAGGATAGTCAATGTTACTGGTTTGATTAAACACCGTGTCGTCAG
>JAQXFJ010000046.1 GCA_029250385.1 Candidatus Poseidoniaceae archaeon
TGATACATTCACTTACCCTTTCACATGGAAAAGATAGAGAAAGACTCGCAGATATTATCAATAATTTTGACGATTCTCTATTTGATGAACTGATTGATTTACTTACTAAGTCTGACAGTTTCAATTATACCAAGATATTGATTAGGAATCATTTCGATAGAGCATTAAGATATCTAGAAATATTCCCTGAATCTAGCGCTAAATCGTTATTGCAAACAGTAGCAGAATATTCGACAACTAGGAAATTGTAGAATCCGTCTTAGTCGATTATTTCACTTACCAATGACTATTCTGGCCGGTTGATTCAAGTTATATGGTGTGTAGGGGACTACATGGTGACTGATACCTGTAACGAGGATGAAGCAGTCAGCCCTGTGATTGCAACAGTATTATTATTAGCAATAACTGTGATGTTGTCTAGCATGGTTTTTATTATGATGCAAAGCGCTTTGACATCAGTTGAAAAATCAGAACCAGAAATGACTGTTAGTGTAAAGGGCTTAGATAATGGCTTTCATGTCGTTAGAATTACAAGTTTGGACCAAGCATTAGATCCGGCAAGATTAGAATATCAAATCTATCCATCTATTGAGCTTAATGCAAATGAATACAAAGGTTTTGTCGATGATTCTAATGTTTACGGAGTTATTGGTGCTAACATTTCATTCCATGATAGAGATGCGGGTTATTCTGTAACCCAGGGAGATTACTTCGTAATAGATTCTGAAACAATAGGTTCAAAAGATGGCACATGGAGTTTCAAACTTATCGATCAAAGTTCGAATACTTTACTATTTGATATTGGACTTACCTTTATTGAAGATTAACCACCAATAAAATGCATTTCTACCGGCATTGGATTATGACTTAATTTTCCTCTTATCTCAGAATACCGATCAGTTCGCTTTTCCCAGATTGCTTTGACTGCTAATCCAATGTCTTCCTTGTCTGCATTTAAATCAAACAGAGATTTCAGATCATTGCCCTTGTTGGCAAATAGACATGTGTACATGTTGCCATTTGCTGAAATCCTTGCTCTTGTACAAGATGAACAAAAAGGGTTCGATACAGATTCTATAAATCCGATTATATAGCCATCTTTTAGTCTCCAATAATTGGAAACTTCGCCATAATAATCGCTTTCATTCGCACTCACATTACCAAAAGATTCAGTGATAACATCTCTGATTTCTTGACCTGTCACTACTTGGTCATAATTCCAATTCTTAGTACCGCCTACATCCATATATTCAATGAATCTAATTGGTATATTCATTGAGTGAAATGTTCTTACTAACGGAATTATTTGGTCATCATTATAATTTTTTATAATTACTGTATTTACTTTGACAGGTAATCCAGCATTGATGGCTGATGAAATACCAGATAGGATATGTTCTGGGGTTATGTTGGTGTTTGATAGTTTTCTAAATAAATCAGCATCAATAGCATCTAGGCTTACAGTGACTCGATTAAGCCCGGCTTGAAATAATTTATTGGCATACTTACCAAGTAAAGTTCCATTTGTTGTCATCGCTATATCAAGTTCTGAATCCAAGTTCCTAATCATCGAAATTAACAAGCATATGTCTTTTCTCAGCAAAGGTTCGCCCCCGGTGATCCTAACTTTTTTTAGACCTAGTTTCAACATTGATTCAACAATTATGGTAATTTGCTCAAACGATAAGATTTCAGATTTCGGTAAAAAATTATGATTATGTCCATACTTTTCAATAGGCATACAATAATCACATCTGAAATTACAACGATCAGTTACCGAGATGCGAAGATCTTGTAGGGGTCTTCCTAAACCATCCGCGGTCATATTGCAAACTAGTAGATTGAGGTTATTCAATTATCTTACAAGCATTGATGTTTGATGAGTTCCTCGGATGGTTGTGGAAAAGGAATCAAGGGACTTGAAATCTAGTGATTTCAGCGAAACAATTGTAGTTCCTAAAATGGATTTAGAATCTATAGATTTTACTCTTCCGCCTTCAAAAAGTCATATGATCAGGTTACTAGCCTTGGCATCATTGGGTAACGGAACAACAATTATCAAAGTAAATCAACCAATTGGCTTAGATACTATCTCTATGATTAATTGTCTCGGGTCACTAGGAGTAGAAATTAATCAGGATAGTCAAAATAATTGGATTGTATTTGGTGTTGGAGATAAAGGGTTTAATTTAACTCAATCAACAGTCAACTGCGGTAATTCAGGTACAGCAATGAGAATTTTGATGGCACTCACAGGCACTATGAATCAAACCATTATTCTTGAAGGTGACAGTTCACTATCCATGCGGGAAAATTCAGCCCTCAAAGATTCACTAAAGTCAGCAGGAGTGTCTATAAAGGAGACAACTAATAATCACCTTCCAGTAGAAATCTCTGGTCCTTGGTTTGCAGATGAATCCATAATCTCTAAAATTGACCTTGATCTGACTAAGTCTAGTCAACCATTAACTGCTTGGTTATTGGCAAGTCCTTTACTGAACCAAGAAGTAATACTGTCTCCAAGTAAATCCACAGTATCCAATAGACATCATAAGCTAACTTTGAGATTATGCAATGAATTTGGAGCAGATATTGAAACAATAGATGGGCAATATCATCTAGGTAGTTGGCAAGTTAAAAGCCCAAAAGAGGTTACAGTCCCAGGTGATTCATCAATGGCAAGTTTTGCAATGTTGCTTTCTAAGCTTCATCACAATAAAATAAAAATGAATTTCTGGCCTGAGGATAAAGATTGCTTAGGTAATGAAATACTGAAACATAAGTCAAGTAATCTAGGTATAATTTGGCAGGGTAGTGAAATAAATTCAATTTCAAATGGCGGCATAGCAAATTATGATTTGACAGATTGTAATGATTTAATCACACCTCTTTCTGTAATAATCGCAATATCATCCGGTGGTACTCTGACTGGTATAAGTCATACAAAGTACAAAGAAAGTAACAGGATCTCTAAAACCATATCTTTGATGGAAGATTTCGGTCTAAGTGCTTCTTATGAAGGGGGCATTTTGACAATCCCAGGTGGTCAGATACCAGAAACGCCAACTGCAGCAGTATCCTCTCACAACGATCATAGAATCTTCATGACAGCCGTTGCGTTAATGACAAAAGTTGGTGGTAAAGTAATCGGCAGAGGATTGCATAAAATTGCCGATCCCATGTTCCTAGACAGGCTAGGAATTGTCGAATGACTTAGCCATGACGGCCAAAATGATGGTCCAGTGAATCAATATTGATTCTTAGTGCAGTTGGGCGGCCATGAACGCAAGCCCAAGGGTTTGGTATCCTCCTCATGTCATCAATCAATCGCCTCATTTCAGATAAACTCAATTTTTCATTTGCCTTAACTGCACCACGACATGATTTCATGAAGGCAACGTGGTCTTGAATTTTATCAAGAGTTGTTAATGGTGACCCTTCATCAGATAAATCTTGTAACAAATCTTTGAATAGTGGTTCGATATCTTTTCCATCAATTAGCATTGGGTGAGATAGTAACGAAATTTTATCATTATCTGTGGATACTTCAAAACCCAACTCTAGTAACTTTTCTATAGAGGAATTAGCCACTGCGATTTGAACTTTTGTAGCCTCTATGACTAATGGAGAAATAAGTTTTTGAGCATCCCAACGATTTTCAATATTTTTCAAACGCTCATACCTTACTCTTTCATGTAAGGCATGCTGGTCTATAAGCAGTAATTCCTCTTCTGCTTGAACAATAATATAAGAATCAGCAAATTGGGCTAAAGGCTCCATTTTACCCATTATATTTATCTCTGATTCTAACGAGACTTCATCGTTTGGTGATACGGATTTTGCATTCTTAGCGTGCCGATGTAATTCTCTTTCCGCACTCGATAAGGCAGGTGAGATTGGAGCACTATCTAATCCTGGAAGTGTTTCTTGTGGTATTTCAGATTTTGACATAGGTCTCGCCTTATCAACAGATTTTGGTGTTTCAACTTGACTGCCACCTAGATTTAGCTGGACTCCAGCTGCAATAGCCCAGGCGGGTACAGAATTATCAGATTCATTTTTACCAGTGTTAATATTTTGACTAGGGTCGGTTAATTGTCTATCGGTTTGTGTGGGTAGAAGGGATTCTTGAATTGGATTAACATCACGATTAAGAGAGGCCAATCCGATGATAGATCCATCATTATCAGGTTCAGTGGCTACTTGTTCTAGAGTATTTGCAATAGCTCTCTCAAGACGTTCAAGAACTCTCCATGAGTGTTTCAATCTGACTTCACGTTTTGTTGGATGAACGTTAACGTCAACTTCTGATGCTGGAATTTCTAATGAAAGTACCGCGATTGGATGCCGTCCTTGCATCAACCTCGTCTTGTATCCTCGCCGAATTGATTGGTGGAATGGCCCTGAAGCTACTGGACGATCATTAATCAAAATGTAAACTTCATCTCCTTTACCTCTAGTAATATCCGGCGTGCTAATCCATCCAGACCATTTTTCTTTACCTGGTGCCGCAGAATCCTGCGGGGGTGCCTCTAGTTCAACTAATTCAGAGGCTTGTCCACCTAGTATGTCATAAAGACGATCTGCTAAATTTTCTGATTTCGGAACATTAAGTATGGTTTTTTCGTCAGATATCAATTTGAAACCGACTTCATTATTAGAAATCGCATGTGATACAATTACATCAACAATCTTGGCCCCTTCTGTTGCAGGTCGTCGTTGGAATGATAATCTGGCAGGGGTATTTTTGAATAGGTCTCTTACTGATATTGTAGTGCCATATGACATTCCGCATTGTTCAAGACTGTTCTTTTTACCAAACGAAACTGTAATGCTATTGCCATTCTCTCCTTCTATACGGCTTGCTACAGTTAACAACGAGACCATTCCAATACTTGCTAATGCTTCACCTCTAAAACCTAAAGTGTAAATTTCATTCAAGTCAGAAAAGTTGCTTAACTTTGAGGTAGCATGCCGGTCAACTGATAGAGGTACATCTTCTCTATTGATGCCATGGCCATTATCATCAATCATTATTAGATCAAAACCACCATTTTCAATGGTAACAGTAATTTGACTGGCATTAGCATCTAAACTATTCTCAATTAATTCTTTTACTACCTGAGCGGGTCTTTCCACCACCTCTCCAGCAGCGATATGGCCAATGGTTTCGTCATCTAATTGTTGAATTCTATTGGCCATTACTACATTCCTCCTAAAATATTCTTGGCTTCATACAATGCATTCATCGCTTCTTTAGGAGACATTTCGTCAATCTCTAAATGCTCTAAAAATTCTATTAATTTAGATTCTAAATGGTTATTAGCAGCATCGTTATTCTCCTCCTTAACCATGGAAGCTGCAGCAAAATAACTCATCAAACTACTCTGGCCAATATCTCGAACTCCTGGTGATGATGAATCCCCTGCTTTGGCACCATATGCTTGCTTTTCCAAAAACTGTAATAGGTCAGTTGCCCTTTCAACAACTCCTCTTGGTAGCCCTGCAAGCGCTGCGACTTGAATTCCATAAGAATCATCGCAAGAACCATCTGCTACGGTGTGAAGGAATTTCAATTTCCCATCAACATAAGAAACTTGCACGTGAATATTTTTCAGTATGTCAACATCGTTTTCTAAACCAATCAATTGATGATAATGGGTGGCAAATAGAGTTCGACATTTTATTCTTCGGCAAATGTCTTCAGTTACCGCCCAAGCGATCGATAGTCCATCAAAAGTGGAAGTTCCTCGACCTATCTCATCGAGTAAAACAAGAGACTTATTGGTAGCCTTTCTTAAAATATGAGCCACTTCAATCATTTCCATCATAAATGTTGACCTACCTCTCCTAAGGTCATCGCTTGCTCCCACTCGGGTAAATATTCGGTCCACTAAACCTATTTTGGCGCCCTGTGCGGGGACAAAACTACCGGATTGACCAAGTATTGCGAGTAATGCTGCAGATCGTAAGTAGGTAGATTTACCACCCATGTTTGGTCCAGTTATCAATAAGAATTTCTTCTTATTATCCATCTTTATATCATTAGGAACAAAGCCCGAGTTTTGTTCTAAAACAGGGTGTCTAGATTGTTTAACGGTAAAATTATCAGACTCAACAATTTCAGGTTTAATCCAATTTCTCTTTCTGGCAACAGTAGCAAAACATTGTAGAACATCTATTGCAGCAACCTTTCCAGCAATCTTTGCCAGTGTATTAGCACTATTTCTGCAACGTTCCCTCAGCGATTGAAATAATTGATACTCCAAGTTCTTTATTTTTGAATCGGCCGTTAATAATAAATCATCTCTTTCAATTATTTCTTGTGTAGTATATCTTGAACCATTAGTCATTTGTTGTTTCCTAATCCATATTTCTGGAACCTTTGACAAGTGTGAATTAGTCACCTCTATGAACCATCCAATTTGACGGTTATTACGAATTTTCAGGGAGTGTATGTCTAAATCTTTCTTTAATTTTGCTTCTAAATTACGAAACCAAGTATGCCCATCAGCTGATTTTAATTTTAATTCGTCCAGATCTTTATTGACTCCATTTCTTATTATAGCACCATCTCTAAATCCCAGTGGTGGCTCATCAACAATTGTTCTCATGATATCCTCTGCCATCTCATTTAATGATGATAAGTTATCACTTAGATGATGAAGTAATTGATCTTCTACTTGGCAGCATAAACCGACAATTGCCGGCATTCTTTCCAATGCAAGAGCGGTTGCTTGTAAATCTCTTGCGTTGCTCTTATTGTACGCTAATTGAGTCGCTAACCTTTCGAGGTCCCTCAGGCCGTTAAGTGCCATTCTAATCTGGTCTAATCTCTTCGATGAAGATTTCAATGATTTAACCGCATTGTGACGTAATTCGATTGCATCCATTTGATACAATGGTCTCAACAACCAGGTTTTTAGTAATCTTCTACCCATTGCTGTGCGACAGTAATTCATGCTCGAGATCAGACTTCCATCATACTCTCCGGCTAAAGTCGAGGTAATCTCTAAGTTTCTCAAAGTTGTTTGATCGACTACTAAATGTCCCGTTTCATCCATTATCTGAATATCTCTTATTGGTATTTCATTTTTCAAGTGAACTACGGCAAGATAGTCTGCAGCAAAACCTGCTGCTTCTATTGATAACGGTGAATTATCTAAATCTAGGTGACCTAGGTCTGAGACCTGTAATATTGATTCTAAGCGAGATATTCTACGTTTCTTACTCACTGAATGTTGCGATATCACACAGCCTTCAAGATTAGAGAATATACTGATAAGTTCATTATTTGAAGCATCTTTTGGGGATACAATAATTTCAGCAGGAGTCCATCTAAGTAATTCATCCTCTAAGTTAGAAAATTTCTCCTGACCTTTCCATGTAGAGGCCCATGATTCACCTGTAGAGGAATCAATAATGGCCATGCTAAGCGATGACTTCTCTGTAACAATAGCAGCCAAGACGCTTCTTTCATTGGTTGATAATAGTGATTCTTCATACAGGCTACCTGGGGTATATACTCTCGTAACTACCCTTTCTAGTAATTTAGCACCGTCTCTTAGTTCTTGTTCTTGTTCGGCTACTGTTACCTTAAAACCTGATTTTAGCATAATTCTAAGATTATCTTCAAGTGCATGCCATGGAAAACCAGCCATTGGTATCGGATTAGCAGATTTCTTATCTCTAGATGTGAGAGTTAACCCAAGAACTGGAGAGGCTATCTCTGCATCTTTGTGAAATAGTTCATAAAAGTCTCCCATCCTGAAAAACAGAATAGTATCTGGATGATTTTCTTTTATTTCCATGAATTGGTCCATCATAGTTCTCTTTGACAATAGACTCACCTCACACCGCAGGATTTAGTCGTCATCGACCACAGCAAATGAAGGTTGTCAAACTATTTATTTTAAAATAGTAATTTGTTTATGGTTTATTGGCGAAACCTATCATATACATTAATAGCCATAACTGAAAAAATTATCAATGATATGATCATAAAAGAGAGATTCAAAAAACCTCTCCCAGATTCTATAGAGCCAACTGCTGAGGTATCAAATGTCAACACCTTGGAGGTTCCGGAAACGTCCGTCCCATGGAGGTATATTGTTTCTCCATCAAATCCACTTGATTCTACAGTTAACGGTAGTTCATGTGGTAACTTCATTATCGCATGGTTATCTTCTGATATTCTGAGCACAGATCGAGAATCCATGCCGTTAAACAACCATGCGCTATTGCAATCATCACTAATTCCAGCAACACTAGCAAAGTCGATTTTTTCTGCCGAATTAGTTACATGGTTAAACCGGATTGTCTCATGAGTGCCTGCGATGATAACTTCATCATGATTGTAATGAATTATCGAATGGTATTCTCCAAATTCTTTAGTGTCTATCGGGGATAGATAGTTGATCATTGGAGCAGTGTATCCCCCGCTCCAAATAATTGAGGCATAAACAGGATGAATTGAAGGTGTTGCGGGGCTGTCTTCTCCGACGCTTGGGGCGGGGACATAAATCCCCGTCGCAACCCATAGTTGATCGCCAATACTAGCTACTTTTTGCCACTCTACATTTTGGTTGTCAGGTGTAGGTGAGCTGGTAACACCGTTAGAATCAAGACCGCGAAAACCATATTTTCCATCTGCTTCAGTTGTCAACATCAGAAGGTTATCATTGCTCTTCTGTTGATTTTCAACAATATGTTCGATAGCAAAAAAGTCATCTCCAAAATTGGTTTCAAACGGAAATATATTGCCGTCTTGGATTAACAGCATTGATGCACCTTCTTGAGGAATTATGATGCTGTCATTTGACAATTTAGCCATAAAGTCGATTAAACTCGCATCATGGTTTGAGTTTGGTCCAATTACTGTGTAAGAATCTCCATTATTGGTCCAAATCAATTGATAATCACCTTGGTTATAGGTCAATAGATAATTTTCATTTTCATCAATGTAAGTTGATTCCATGATTCTAAACTCATCTCCAATTTCATTATCCAGTAAATCTACACCTGGGATAAAACTAGTCCCCTTTATCATCACTGCACCAAGAATTATGAATACAAAGAATACTCCTATGGCAAGCCACTGATGTTCAGACTCCTGTTTCAGCATCTGCTTCCAGAACCTCGCCATGTTACTTCGTGGATGATATAGCACATCAAGCCTTTCACTATTATCGATTCTAAATCTCAAATTCCTAATTTCTAGTGGCAGCCGCTTTGCGGAGGGATGATAAAGGGAACATCAATCGCATGAATGCTTGGAGGCATACTATGGCACGTAAACCAGCATCAATGTACCGCA
The DNA here is from genome assembly GCA_029250385.1 of Candidatus Poseidoniaceae archaeon. Taxonomy (GTDB): domain Archaea; phylum Thermoplasmatota; class Poseidoniia; order Poseidoniales; family Poseidoniaceae; genus MGIIa-L1. The sequence continues at coordinate 9,317 of JAQXFJ010000046.1, forward strand.
GATTAAAGGGTCCTGCATATACTAGAAGAAAGTATATTGGCGGTGTTCCAAACAATAGAATCCACCAATTTCACGTTGGAAACCGTGTTGCTGCGGAGACAGGTAAGTTCCCGGTAGTATTGGAATTAGTCGCCGATAATAGCTGTCAAATTAGACACACTGCCTTAGAAGCAGCCCGTGTTATTTCCAACTCTACCATTAGAAACGGCGCCGGTCCACAAGGCTATGCGCTTAGAATCCACACTTTCCCACACCATGTCTTAAGAGAAAACAAACAAGCAACAGGTGCCGGTGCAGACCGTGTATCACAAGGTATGCGCTGTGCTTTTGGAAAGAATGTCGGGACTGCAGCAAGAGTAAAACGTGGGCAGAGGGTTATATCAATCCAAGTTAACCCAGAATTTTACCTAACAGCAAGAGATGCCTTGAGAAAGGCTTACATGAAGTTCCCAACCCCTTGTACAATTAAATTAGTCAAGGGACACGAGCTTTTGAAAGGTTTGATTTGACCACAGTATGTAACTTATTGGTCTTTAGAGGCCAATATAGACAAAGTGTTTGAAAGGTACTTTATTTTGGAGACAGTTAGAGGAGGGATTACTTATTAGGATTGCAGTATTAATCGAAGACCGCTGTAAGCCCAACAGTAACGCTTACGACTACTTGAAAAAGTGGGCAGGAACCTGCGGTGGAGAATGTATACAAGTTCATGGAGATAAGTGCAAAATTCTAGAATCTGCATGTCCTCCGTGCATTGTTAGAGCAAAACACTGTCCAGATGATGCTGTAGTGATCATTAATTTGCCGGCAGAATTAGAAACTGATATGATTCATAGATTTTCACTCAATGGCTTTAGATTATTTAAATTACCAACTCCGTCAAAAGATAGTGTAGTTGGTATTCTAGGTCCAAATGGAATGGGTAAATCCACGGCAATTAATGCTCTTTCAGGACGTCTTGTGCCAAATTTAGGGGATTGGGAAAACGATTCTCCAGATTGGGATGATATCATTGAAACTCTTCCTAGGGGTGAACTGAGAGACTTTTTGCTTTCAGTAAAAAAAGATGAGGTAAAAATTGCGGTAAAGCCTCAAAATGTCGATAAATTACCTAAACGAATTGATGGAACGGTTCGAACTTTATTGTCTAAAGTAGACGAAAGGAAAATCTTTGACGATGTAACAAAAGAGCTAGGATTAAATCAATTACTAGACAGAGAGATTCAACAACTTTCGGGCGGAGAATTACAACGCATGGCTATATGTGCTACATTAATGAGAGAAGCAGATGTATATTTCTTCGATGAACCATCCTCATATCTAGATATCTATCAACGGATGAAGATAGTTAAAATAATACAAAAACTATCTGAGACCAAACGCGTGATAGTTATCGAACACGATTTAGCAGTCTTGGATGTACTAGCAGATTTGGTTCATATTGTATATGGCAAAAAAGGTGCCTTTGGAGTATTTACTCCTGCTAGAACAACAAGGCAGGCGATCAACGCTTATCTTGATGGATTTTTAACCGAGCAAAATGTGAGAATAAGAAGTAAACCAATAAAATTCCTCACCCATCGTGACAGAAATACTGGTGTTGGTAGCAAAATTGTATCATGGTCTAACATCAAAAAACTCTTGGCGAATTTACCTTAGAAACACAAGAAGGTTCAGTACACCGAGGCGAAGTGGTTGGCGTCGTTGGTCCAAATGGGACGGGTAAGTCAACAATGATGAAAATTCTAGCAGGCCTAATCGAATATGAGGATGGATGGGTCGACCAAAATCCAAAAATATCTTACAAGCCTCAACACATAGATGTCGACATCGATTGTAGCGTTCAACTATGGTTAGATAGTGAAATTGGTGCAAGGTGGAGAAGTGGTGAATTCAATGTAAATGTAATCAAAGCACTGGGTGTGGATAAATTACTACCTAAACGGGTTAAGAAATTGTCGGGCGGAGAAAGACAAGCAGTCTCTATTGCAATATGTCTAGGACGAGATGCCGACCTATACTTGCTTGATGAACCATCCGCTCATCTTGATGCAAGTGCTCGAATGGAGGCAGCAAAGGCCATAAGAAGAACTATGGAATCAAATGGGAAGTCAGCTTTTGTTATCGATCACGATGTATATTTTATTGATATTCTAAGTGATTCATTGTTAGTTTTTGATGGTGTTGGGGGGACTTATGGGATTGCCAAAGGCCCATTCCCGCTTCGAGAAGGTATGAATCAATTCTTACAGAATGTAAATATCACTTTTAGAAGAGATCACGACTCTAAGCGTCCAAGAATAAATAAGCCGGATAGTAGGAAAGATCGGGAGCAACAATCTTCCGGAGATTACTACTCATTTGATTCATGAAAGTTGATCGATATGCCTTTTGGAACACCCCCCTCCGGCGGACCACTAAGCCGAACCAGGACGCGAATTTCTTCATCCTCTTTAACTAAATTTTTACGTTGCCCAAAACAATTTTTTCTTGGTAACAAATTGGGATTATCTAGCCCTAGAACGATATATCAGATACTAGGTATTGTGCTAGAAGATTCACTTTGTTCAATTCTTATGCGGCGACCTGTAAGTGTCAACTCACTAGGTGATTTAAGAGAATGGTGCTACGAATTGGCTGATGAAGAAGCGCAGAACTGTTTCCAAGTAGGTAAAGAAAATTGGGAATCAACTATCTGGCAAAATCAAGAACAAAGTTGGGAAGATGTAGAGGTTGATGAGTTAGCGAGAAAAATTAAGAATGGGCTTTCTCTATTTCTTGAAGAAGTCGAAAATTGTTACAATTCTAATGGTGGCCCTTATCTTGAAAGATTTAGAAGTGGCGACTCACCTTTCAAAATACCTAGCCCTGCGTGGGGTGAGGAACCAATTTTCCCAATTGCCGATAAAGTTAGGAATTTTGGCATGAGGTCGTGGTCAAAAGATGAAATCATGACATGGCAAAAGGATGGTCAACCAATTACTTGGAATGAAGCATGGGAGGTTGCTAGGCCGTGGATAAAAGATCCTAGAGTACATCAGCCTCAGAGGTTATTTCACCCTGATGGTTGGGCTGCTGGAGAACTAGATTTAGTATTAAGATGGGATGGGAATTTAAGAATAGTCGATATCAAATCAGGTAATCCATCTTCTAAATTTGCTGAATCATTGAAGCATCAATTAAATTTTTATGCTTGGCTGTGGTATGAAACACACGAACAACAAATGATTCAAGGTATCGAAGGATGGTATCTAGACAACCCTCTAAGGATTCAATATGATGTGCCAAACGAAGCCGAGATTAGTGAATTAGGGGTTAAGTACAAAAAAATACATAGAGAAATGCTTGATTTAGGGGAAGGTCCTGTTAAGTTTCCTGATGATTATCCAGAGCCGTGTAAGAAATCAGCCGGCTGCTTCTGGTGTTCATTTGGAGAGGACGAATTGGAGCAGGAATCTGATTATCTAATTAGCTTGGAAAAAACCGATGTTAAGATTTCGCCACCAAGTCAAAAAATTGGTGAAATCCAATCAAGAGTAAATGTGAAAGGAAAATTTACTGGGCAATGGGGCCCGTTACCAAATCACTACTCTGAGCCAGTATTAGGGGCAATGGTTAGCGTTTCAGGTACTCAAATTACAGTTGAAGAAAGCGAACCAAACTCATTTCCGAGATTACATGATTATTCTGATGGTGAGGTAATGATTATCAATGCTCTACCAGGAGTTTGGCGAGGAAATTCTCGATTATATTTAGATCATAAGAGTGAGATAATATCGCTAAACGGGGTGGACAAGGAGTCGATAAAGAATCTTGAATTAACTCGCATTGGATTGATGCGAACAAGGGCTAATGTTGAGGGAGTAGTAGTTTCTATAGCGAAAAGAGACGGTATTCGGCTAGATGAAAAACCCTGGTCTATGGTAAATCTACATTTATGGGATGGAACTCATGTTGCCGAAGTCGTGGCATTTGGCTCAAGTATTACCAAGCAAATGACAGAATTAGCCCCTTTAGATCGAATTAAGATAGTAAGCGCTGAGTTAGGGTGGAGGTCAAGTTTACCACAATTAAGAATAGACCAAAGGTCAACTAGGCTAACAAAGCTTGAATGACGGTAGCATTGAAATGGGTAGAACCTTAATTGTAAAATATGCCGGTAACAGATGTGGTTTTTGAGGATGATCCAATCGGACCATACGACAGGTTATCGTCAAGCCAGGTAAACACATATCGTTCTTGTAAAAGAATGTGGTTTTATGAAAAAGTTTTGAAATTAAAGATTCTTCAAATACCAGTTTTGTATGTTGGAAGAGCAGTTGAAGAAGCAATATGTAGGACATTAAAAGAATCACCTTCTCTTATGCTAAAAACAGCTTCTGAATTGACGTTGTCAAATATTCCGATTGATGATAATGGTAAACCATCGAGAGATTCATTTGCTAAGTGGCCATCAAATAGAATAATTCCGTTGCCAATTAAGCAACGACCAAATAGTCTAGATGAATTAGAAAATTGGGCTTTAGCAAGGTTAGAAATTCATTTGCCAACTGCATTAGAAAATGCAAGAAAGGATTGGGCGCGGCAGGAAAGGAAATCAGGCGATTGGTCTGAAGTAAAATATGATTATTGTTTAGAAATGTGTCTTAATGGTATTCGATTCCATCTAAAGGAAGTTAATCGTTGTCTCAATACAATCGATGATGCTAGACTAAACGATTGGCGCCAAGGTAAACGTGAATATTGGCCTGCACCAGATGGCTATGGCTATAATCTAGTTGGCAAGCACTCACTTTCAGTTACTGGCCCAGTCACGATTGCCGAGGCTTGGGAGATAGCCAGGCCATGGTTTGTTGAACCAGAGTCTGAAAAGTTTAGTATGAATGCTATACATCCGGATTATTGGTTTCAAGGTGAATACGACATAGTGTACCGATGGGATGGAGATATCAAAATAGTTGATATCAAAGCAAGTAAAGGCATAGGAGATAGGTCTGGTGATTATATAGAACAATTACGAATGTATGCAATGCTATGGTGGACGACTCATAATAAACAAGAAACAGTCGAGAGTTTAGAAATATGGTATTTGGGGGCTAATGTTACTAAATCAATTCCATCACCCAGTATTAATGAAATGTCGGTAATGGAAAGAGACTTGAATCAGTTATATGTTGATATAAAGTCTGAAAAACCCTCTATAGAAAACTGCCCGGCAAGCCCTATGCCTTTGAGGGGATTTAGTGAAGGTGGTGTGTCAACAACTGCTCCCGTAGATTTAGTTAGGTGTGACCGTTGTGATTGGCAATCAATATGTTCCGGTGGCAGTGGGGAAGAATACTCTCTCACAGATAATGAATTTTATATTCCTGGTCTAGTGAGTCAGATAAATACTGTTGAAATCGAGGAATTGAATGTCAGGTTCAATTTAGATGTCATAGTTGAGACAATAAATTATCCAGAGGGTAAAAATCCTGAACTAAAAGTAATACAAAATAGTAATCGTGCACGAGTAGATATTATGGTTGGGAAAAATCAAGAAGGAAGGCCAACATGTCCTGAATCGTTAACTAAGGGTCAAAATATATACCTGAAAAATGTAATATTGACTTCAAACTTTAAAGGCGAATTAACTATCAAAGTAGATCCATTAGCAGAAATTCTAGAGTCAGATGAGGGTATTGAATTCCAATCGGTGTTAGACTTTAGGGCTAGATGGAATATTGCAGGTATGCTTGCCTACAAATATGAACGTAAAGGGATTGGAAGGACTGGTAGAGAATGGCATCGAAAAGGAATGGTAGTTGTTAATCAAAATAATTCAATTAAGGTATCTGGTTGGGCCAATGATTGGGGTCATCAATACGAAATGGCAGAAGATGGAAATTACGTATTACTGGCTAATATTGAGTTAGATGCATGGGCTAACCAAATTAAAGGACAAATTGGAAGAAATTCTAGGGCCCACTTGCTTTCCTGAATCAGCCACCTGATGAAACGGTAGTTACCAATAACTCAATATCTTCATTCAACATCGTTGATAGAGGAATAATTTGGTCCTGATAACTTACAATAACAGTTGATGGTAATATCTTACATTGAAGTAATGCGTCACGAAGCCTTACCGCATTATCTGATTGGTAGGTCTGATCTACATCCCGTCCATAGAACTTAATCAACATGGTTCTGCGATGAGCATCATGCTTATGACTGTGGCGCAGAAGGCGCAGTTGAGCCGAGATCGCATAGCCCGGTATTGCGGTGGATTCGAAATCCACTGTCGTAAGACGCGGGGGTTCAAATCCCTCTCTCGGCGCCATTACATGTAGAATGCATCATGAGATTCAGTCATTTCTGAGACCAAGTCATGACTTGAATTCGGTGATATTTGTTTTAGTTTGGACAGGAGTTTTTCACTTGCATCTTGTGGTATTACTAGATTTAATTTAAACCATCGATCAATTGACATCAATAGCTGCTGGGAAGCAGTTATGTCGCCACTTGCTCCAACAGTAGTTGCTATTGCGCATGCCGTATTTATCCCAAATACTGGCCCTAGGGAGGCTAGTAAAGCCGCCATTCCAATAGCTCCGGAACTTGGTTCATCACGTCTAACATTAGCACCCTTAGACTCTAAATCTATCCGATATTGTGAACTACTTGGGACAATGAATATCTCTTTTCTAGTCGCTTCGTCAACCATTCCAGCAAGCACAATTGAATCAGTGATATTTTGTTTTTGGAGTATAGATAAAATTTCTCTAGCCATAATTCCTTGATTTTGCGGTTCAAGGGGTTGAGAATTACCAGTTATTGTGACGATGTAATCGCCTTTTGGAAGTTTGATATTTCTGATAGTTAGGTGTGGGGGAGAGAGTAATCCATCATCATCAAGGGTAGCAAGAGGTGGGAGTGCAGTATGATGTAATCTAGCAACTTCTATCGCATCATTAGTTTCGTTTAAAGCATCAATTGCAGCCTTACCGATATTTCCCACTCCAGGAAGAGCAATTAGACAAAGTTTTGAATTATTCAGATTACAATGTCCGTTTCGCCACTCTATCATTAAACTCATGAAAATAAAATGCTATCAAGGCGAGGTATAATGTTTGACATTGCAAGCAGTCAAAAACCTCTATTTTAAGAGGTAATTTTAGATGCGGTCATTCTTCTTCTAGAATTTGTAATCGCATCTCTTCGAGAGATTCTAGTTCAGGCAGTGCTGCAGTCCATTCAGGGGATTCTACATTGTACATTTTACGACGGATGTTAGCTCTTTGGTCCTCTGGTGACCATTTTAGTGGAGCCGCTGCATTTGCTGCACCATCGCACTTCGGGCAAATCCTTTCTAAAGTCCAGTCTTGGCAAACCACACACTGTTGCAATAATTGTCTTGCCATGGTTGTTCCTAGCATTGGTTGTTTATCACTGACTCGGTGTTAATCACGATAACATACAATTTGTCCATCGTTTTCCTCAATTATGGATACGACTGACTTGGATACTTCTATCCACAAATCTTCTGCAGTTTTGAAATCAGGAGCCTTTAATACCATTCGATATTCTGGTGCTCCATCATAATAACACATTACTGAAATTTCGTCTTCTTCAGAGGAATATTTTTCTGCAGACAATAGTGCTTCTCTAATTATTTCAACTCCATTTTCAGAATTCACAGACAAATTTAGAGCACCTTTTATTTCGACAAATGGAGGAATGATGTTTTCAATTGCAATTCCGATGAATTCTTTAACCCATTCACCTTCAAAACCTGCATCAGCTAGCGATGCTTCATTCATTGCTGCTTCTTCAAAAGATGCGTATAGTGAGCCATAAGTCAAGGTCAATTCTTCTCCATATTCATCTCTAGTTTCTTCAGACCATCCAACCTTTTCAGCCAGTACTTTTAGTAACTGATTAGATCGTTGTTCATTTTTCCATTCTTGTAATCTGTCTCTACGTCTCTCTTCAGAAACAGACTTGAGAGAAAGTTCTAGTGAAGAACCATCTTTTTTTGTTCTCATTACTTTGCAGATAAGACGTTGTCCATCCCTTACGAAGGAACGGATGTTTTTTACCCAACCGCTAGCAATTTCACCGATGAATATGAAACCTTCAATCCCCGTATACTCATCAAAATCTACGTAAACGCCATTTTGTTTGACATTTTTAACTGTAACAACAACTAATTCTCCTTCTTCAGGAGTGATTAATTCTTCGCTCATGGAGGCTCAGCCTCCTCATTCCATTGCTTCTAAAGGTCGGCATCCAATTAGTTCTGCTTTTCCACCAGATGGCGAAGTAAGTGTAGAGCCACAAACGGTGCAGGAAATTTTGCTGGTCGCTCTCGAGAAGATTACAACTTCAGCTCCACAGTCTTTACATGATACTTTCATAAATTTACCAGCCATTTAATACACCTCATTTGTCCACAAGTTCAAATTTCTTCGCTCTTTGACATGGTGCATAATGTGCTTTACCAGTCTCAGTGCATCTAAACAGGATATTTACTCTCTTAGTTGGCTTTTCTCTACCATCAGGTTTTGGACGTGGAAAACCACGGTAACCAGCCATAACTTTTCGGAATCTTCTTTGACCCCATTTCAATTCAGAAGCACGCTTCTTTTTGACACGCTCAATAGTGTGCATGGTGTGCTTACCCGCTGAGGGGCTGTATCGCTTGATTTGACGTGGCATTTTTACCATAGTAGCACCTTGAGCAATCGTCCCACTAAGGTCGGGTATTTAGAAACTCCGTATGGGTCGATGTCACAAAACATGCCACTGCAACCTCAAACAAGGGATGAAGTAATTAATCAGGTTTCTTTCCAGCGTTCATGGATGATGTGTTACAAGCGGCCTTGTTGTTTTGGCTGCCACTGGCGTTAATCCCTGTTAGTGTATGGATTTCACAATCAAAAAAATCTAGAAATGGTAAAAGAAACGGATTGATTTTACTAGTAATTGGACTAGTTTTAGTATTGGCAAGTCCTTGGACAGTTCCAGATTCTCCTTCCTCAGCTGTTGGTAATCTATTCGGGTTCATTCTTGGGCCGTCAATTTTGGTGCTATTTGGCCTATATTTGGTAGCATACTCCGGTAATGTACCAGTTGGCCGATTATCTGTTGGCGATAAGTATCTTGGGTTACTGTTATTCTTCATTGGCATGGTTTGGTTCTCCATAATGCATTGGCTTGATTTAACACCGGTACTTGATTCAGGAGAAATTAATAGATTTTGGTTGATATTTTTCCCGAGTTTCTTAATTTCACTCGCTTGCTTATGCTTGTCTGCTGGTATAGCAATGTTAGTCCTTGGAGATAATAGGTCTACGGAATCAAAAAATCT
>JAQXFJ010000099.1 GCA_029250385.1 Candidatus Poseidoniaceae archaeon
GACAAAAGCATCGTGACTTCCACATTGATACTCTCGCTGATGAACAAGTAATGAGTGATTTGACATGGGATGTAGAAGTTTCCAATGCACTGATGGTCGGAGGTGGAATCTCTAAACACCACGTAATCTGGTGGAATCAATATCGGGGAGGTCTAGATTCGGCAGTATACATTACTACAGCCCCGGAACATGATGGAAGCTTATCTGGAGCAAGACTAAGAGAAGCCATTTCTTGGGGGAAAATGCGACCTGAAGCACCAAACGTGTGTGTTGAGGGTGATGCTAGCGTGCTGCTGCCATTAATTGGTGCTGACATATTTAGGAGTGAATGAAATGAGAAAAACTAATGCTATACTGGTAATTTTAATGATGAGCCTATTATCCCTGTCAGGGTGTTTTGGTGAAGAGGAAGTTGTTGTTGTTGAAGAGACTTCAGAATTTTTTGGTTTCGAAGACATGCTTGATGGCAGAACTTGGTACCATTATCCAGGAGGCGTGAATGCCATGAATAACACAACAGCCCTAGGCGAGATTAATATCCCCTATTACGCTAGTTCTTCGTATTATGGAATCGGTATGTCTACGTTCGAGCCAACTATGGGAATTACCTCAACAGGCAACCTATACATTACCAGCTGGGGCAACGGCAATGCCGGCTCCACCGCTATCGTCCAATGTAGTAACATGGTGGAAATGACCTCGATTAGCGATTATTCCTGCCAAGATGTCTATGGTGCCCAACCCCCTGTTGCTAATTCTAATGACCCATATGTCTATGTCGATCCATGGACCGATAGAATCATGAAATTCGACATGCATGCCTTAGGAGGAATGACTGTCGAGTGGTCTGATGATGAAGGCGCATCATGGGTTGGACCATCGATTGCCACAGGATATTCGGTTCAAGATCATCAAACAATTGCATCATCGCCCTATGGCGGCATACTTCATGAAACCCTGTGGGTATTCTGTATCAACGGTAATTATCCAGCACCGTTATGTTCAGCAAGCCAAGATGGTGGGTTCACCTGGGGCCCTGAGTTACCAGGAGCACCCGTTGATTGCCAAAGTGGCGGACTATCCGCTCATCTAATTGGTGCTGATAATGGGAATTTCTACCGCGGTCAAATCGGTTGTAATGGAGAAGGTTATTCGATGTACAAAACCGAAGATGGGGCACTAACTTGGTCTGAACATGTACTGCCAACCGAAGAATCTGGTACTGCAGACACTTGGAATGCGGAAGAGGCACAAGTAGACACCGATAGTGAAAGCAATGTATACGCCATGTGGATGGGAATAGACAATTTACCTTACTTTTCATATTCCTTAGATCACGCTGCAACATGGTCTGATGCCGTAATGGTCGCTCCAAGTCACTTACAAGGCACTGGATTCCCTGTCGTTATTGCTGGCGACCCGGGCAGAGTTGCGTTTGGCTACATAGGAGAAGATGGTGATGGATTGTGGAATGGGTACATTTCAGTTATGACTGATGCGTTTAATGAAACACCGCTTATTACCACGGTTCAGGTTAACACTGATGATGACCCTCTAGACAATGCAAGCCCAACCTGTGGCTACGAACGCTGTGGCGGTTTTGGCGATTTTATCGATATGCAAATTGACGCATATGGCCGACCTTGGTTGGCACTATCGCACAATCCTAACGGCGATACAGGTATCTTTGGAACTCTAACCAATGGCCCTACTTTGTTTGGCAACTTGACAAGCTTAACCGTTATGCCAGATGGCGGCCCACAAACTTTGTAATTAACCCAACTTAGCCGCAAGGTAGTACATCAATGAAGTTCTTAGCGGGACTAGAGGGCGCCATCCAC
>JAQXFJ010000048.1 GCA_029250385.1 Candidatus Poseidoniaceae archaeon
TCCACTACGCCAATTCATGTGTAAGCCATCAGGCAAAGCTGGACTAATCTCCCAAGTTGTATGTTGCTTGACTCCTTTACCTGAACCTGAGGCTGTAGCATATTCTAATTCAGAGTTAACCGCGACATCACTGTGTGAAATGTGAATGTCATCATTGGAGTCTATGGAAATGGAACACGAATTGGCTCCGTCTGAAGAAAGTGATAATTTATTCCAACTACCGCTATGGTTTGTAATATATTCCAAAATATAATTGCTAGCAAAACTTGCCTTGCCGTAAACAATGTGCAAATCACCATTCGAGTCTGCAGCAATACTTGTGTACTCGACTTCCTGATTGTCTTGGACAGTGGAAATTGAAAATGAACCGGTATTGCCTGATGCAAGTTTTAAGTCATTATTCGTATCTGCTTTGACGTAAGAAATATGCACTACGTCATTATAATCTACAGCAATCGATGAGTATTTTCCTACATTGTTTGTTGATTCAACAAGCTCTCTAGTCCAAGTACCGCCTTCATTAGTTGCATAAATTAAATCGCTACCAGTGTCGCGATAATATGATACGTGGACTTTATCATTTGAGTCAAGGGCAATAGCAGGATCAAGCGCCCCTCTCGTTGGATGTGAGATTGCCACTGAGGTCCAAGTACCGCCTTGGTTGGTAGTGTAATTTATTGAATGATAAACGCCAGAGGAATCTTTGGTTGAGAATACAATATGTAGATTATCAGTTGAATCAATAGCCAAATCGGTTCCTGGAATTCTTCCGGATGCTAGATTTAGTACAGATGTTGTTGTTGTATCAATATCACTTACTTGCCAAGTACCAGTTAAGTTAGTTGCATAACGTAGTACATCATTTGTCATATCTAAGTAAACGATGTGTAATACGCCATTCGAATCAATTCCTACACTTGGATATTCTAGAGGAGTTGCTGAATTTTGAATAACTGACGTAGTCCAACTTCCATCGTAGTAATAGGCCAGTTTCATGTCATCTGAATCTGCCTCATAGCCAACTATGGCCATTGCACCATTAGGACCTTGAGCGATATCATTGCCATGAGTAAATGAACCGTCAATCACTTGGGTAGAACTGGCAGAAACTCCTGAAGTCCACGGTGGACTACTGGTATCACCGTTGATTGTATGAGTGAAAGTAATTGGCGTAATCGCTGAATTTGGCACATCTGATATTCCTTCAACGCTAGAGGTCAATGTAGCAAATACTTGCACCTCGATGGTTAGAGTTGCAGTATCAGTGCCACCAGAATTTGTTGCGGTTACAGTATATGCTTGAGAAGCTGACTGTGCGGTTGGTGTGCCAGATAATTCACCAGTTGATGTGTAGAAATTAAGACCGGCTGGTTCAGCAGGGGAAATACTCCAAGAGGTTGCCGCTCCGCCACTATTGGATGGAAAAATAGAGGTCATTGCCTCACCGACAATCAAATCAAAAGTGGTTGTTGCATAGGAAATAATCGGTACAGAATCTAGTATTGAAAGAGAAATTGTTGTGGAATCTGTACCCCCGGTATTTGTCGCTGTTACTGTATATGTTGCTGAAGGGGAAAGCACAGTAGGCGTTCCAGTAATTTCTCCAGTTGAAGGATCAAAAGTAAGACCTGCTGGTTCTGCTGGAGAGATGCTCCAAGAGGTAGCAGAGCCCCCTGTATTAGTTGGAGTTATTGTCGAGATTGCTAGATCTTTGGTTAATGAGAAAGGAGAGTCTGAGTAAGATATTACTGGAGTTTGATCCATCACATTAAGATAGAATTCTCCGGTATAGGATAGACCTGTAGAGGAAGTTGCAGTAATAGTATGGGTAGTGTTTACTTGTGGTATGGTCGGTACTCCTGAAATCGTACATGTTCCTGATTCGATATTAAGTCCGGTTGGTAGAGGGGGCGAGAACGTACAAGTTGCACCTAATAGTGCAGAACGTGTAGATGAGTCGGTATTGTGGCCTTGGACTGTGGCATGGTAAAGGTCTTGGCCAGTGTTATGTCGATAAGCAATATGAAGGTC
>JAQXFJ010000106.1 GCA_029250385.1 Candidatus Poseidoniaceae archaeon
AACAAAACCCAGTAGGAAGAGGCCGTGAAGATGCAGCATTGGTGGTCTCCTCTGAGGTTTTCGCCGCTTCACACTACGAATTCATGATGGCTATTTGGAGCCGGGCTGTGGACTTTAGCAGCGCCAAGAAACGTTTCACAGAAGAGAAAATCGTCGACCCACTCAGACTCACTGTGGGCGAAGGCTCCTTCCTAGAACAATTTAGAGAAGCGTTAGGCTTCAGTGGTGAATTACCAGATGAAGATACACCATTCAATCCAGATACTTTTTTAGCATCTAGTAACGAGATAAATCAAGCAAGGGTCGCTTTGCAAGATGGGACAGTGTTTAGTCTTCATCAACTTGGGATTGATATCAAAACTATGCTGAGGCAGGTTGGTCATCGAATCGGTGAAGAATTAGCATTTAGTCTTCGCAAAATCGAGGGTCACGTCGAATTCCTCAGCGAATTAATGGACTGGTGGGAATATGCAGGACTTGGGGAACTTGAATATGATACTGTTCCGTTCTTCCATATCAAAGTAAATCTAACCCATCCACCAGTAGAAAAAGCAGATGTTCTCCCACTTTGGGAATTAGATGATGGAATCATTGAAGGTGCTTTGCGTTCAAGATATCCAGAGGATAGTGACGTAAGAATTAGGCGAGAAACCGGTCAAGATGACGGAGAACTATGGCGCTACACGCTCATTTTCATCGAAGAGAGCGAAGATTGAACCATACACGGTTTGATAAACCCAAAGCATGGTATGATTGATATGCGAATGCTCACTTTCTTTAGGTTCATGCGTCAAATAATGCGTAAGCGGCCTGCTGATTTAGACTGGATTCAAAAGCAAGGATTGATGGCGGTGAAACTCGCTCAAATCTTTGCATTAAGGCCAGATCTTCTTGGTGAAGATAAGTGCAAACAACTTCAGCAATTATACCAACACGCAGCGTCTATCCCTCAAGAAGATTGGGAGGCTACTCTAAAAAGTAAAGCAATACCCGGTTTCTTTGAGAAATTCAAATCAATCGAAGAAAAGCCTCTAGCGGCAGCCTCTGTTGGGCAAGTACATCGGGCAGTATTACACAACGGCGACCAAGTAGTAATTAAATTCGTAAAGCAGGCAAACGCAGTCAAGTTTCGCAAAGAGGTAGACAGAATGCGCTCATGGTTGCGCATGTTCTTGATATTATCACCAAGACTCAGAAAAGTCGGTAACCCTATGGCCTTACTAAATCACGTTGCAGATTACACCACCAGGGAACTTGACTTGCGCAACGAGATATTAGGTGCTAATGAACTGTCTAAAATACAACAGGATATCGCTGAAGATTTCGCAACACCCTTGCTTAGGTTTCCACAATATTACCCAGAACTATCGAATGAAAATGTCTTGGTGTCTGAATTCATCGAAGGAATGTCGTTAGAAGAGGGCATCGAAAATAAATCTCTGAAATGGGAGACTCTACTGGAATTATTTAGAATTCATGGAGCGTATTTGTTTGGGATAGGGACATTCCATGGTGATCTTCATCCTGGTAACTGTATAATCGATAATGAAGGTAAGTTTGTGTTTATTGATAACGGTGCTATTTGCCATGCTCCGGAATTTGTAAACCGCTCGCTATTCAATTTCTTTGAACACTTATCCAAGCAAGAATTAGATGAAGCTTTCATTGCACTGCTGGATATGACAAACAAGAAGCCAACAGGTAAAAAGATGCAAAAATACATGAGTAGAATGCACGAAATATACTTTGATTTCGAAAAGAAACCAGTTGGCGAGCAAAGTTTGACTAGAGTAATGATGCAAACGGTTCGTGCCGCTGTGGAATTAGCTAATGCCGAGTTTGGTGAGGAAGCATTCCCGATAATAAGAGCCCTAATGTATCTAGACGGACTAGTTATTAGAACTCACCCTGATGCTCTGTTGATTAAATCGATGGGACCCTATTTAGACGAATTCAAGTTTAAACTAGGTCTTGATACAGTATCTGCATGAGTGGTCAAATGGGTGAAAAAGTCGCAGTAATTGGTGCCGGTATTTCTGGCCTTTACTGCTCATACTTACTGGAAGGAAAAGGATTTGAGGTAGAACTGTTTGAAAAATCTGCCAAAATTGGCGGTAGGATGGCAAGCACTGAGAAATCGGGTTTTATTCTTGACCAAGGTTTTCATGTACTACAAACAGGATATCCATTAGCAAGTACGGTCTTTGATTATCAAGCCATGAATTGCCGACCTTTCCAGCCTGGTGCGTTAGTAATTGAAGCCCGCCCAAGAAAATCCAAAATATGGTGTTTTGCGGACCCGTTTCGCCGTCCATTAACTGGAATGATGGGGGCCATTAATTTGTTCACTTCGCCGCTCAACCTGCTAAGAGTTGGATTATTACGTTGGCATGTAATGCGAACATCAGATGAAGACATTTTTACCCAAACAGGACAAACTACTCTCGATTTTTTAATTTCCAGGGGATTCTCAAAATCTTTCATAGATAGATTTTTTTCCCCGCTATTTGGCGGAATATTTCTTGAATCTAGTCTAAGGACCGATGCCCGAATGTTCAAATTTGTATTCAAGAACATGTCGAGAGGCGATATGGTTTTGCCTGAGCAAGGAATCTCAGCAGTGCCAAAGTTTTTGTTTGACAAATTAGAAAATACCAAATTAACTCTAAAAGCAGATGTCAAAATAGTCAATGACAACGAGTTGATTGTTGATAACAAGCACCAGAAATATTTCCGCGTCATAAAGGCCTATGATGAGATTGCAGGAAAGATGACTAGGTCAGTATGGACGGTGCATTTTTCTGCGCCCAAATCACCGCTTAAGCAGAAATTCATTATGTTGAATTCCAATATTAAGACGCAAAACAAATTGATATCGCACATAGCAGTACCATCAGATATTCAACCAAGTTACGCGCCAGTAGACAAATCATTGATTACCGTGACAATTGTTGGGGAGCACGCTGATAAAAAGGGTATCAGTAGCGAAGGGGAGATTGCAAGGTCTGCCGTTGAAGAATTAACAGAATGGTTCGGTGAGGAAGTAGGGGGATGGAATCTGCTAGACGTTCAGCACATTACTGCAGCCTTGCCAGAACTATCCTCAAATGATTTTGATAACATCGACGTAAATAAACAGTTTCTTGAATGCGGAGATCATACTTATCACGGCAGTGTTGAGGGTGCGCTCAAATCTGCTGCAAAGTTGGTAAAAAATCTGTGATTAAACGCAGCATAGAAAGTTGATTATTCATTCCATAAATCACGGAATTAAACTCTTCTTTATATGTCAGTCTGGCTGGACTTGAATCATGCAAGCCAAGGCTAAACCTACAACAATAATCGTCGGCGCTGGACCCGGTGGACTAGCAAGCGCAATGCTACTCGCCTATTCTGGAGTCGATGTGACAGTAATCGAGAAAGAAGCCGCAGTTGGTGGCAGAACAAAATTAGTTCACAAAGATGGATTTACCTACGACCGTGGCCCAACCTTCTTCCACTTCCCCGAAGTAATCGAGCAAATCTTCCAAGCAGTTGGACTAGATGCTCACAAAGAACTTGAATTAATGCCGCTGATTGATCCATCATACCGCCTAGTGTTTGGAGCAGGCGGACACATCAACGCTACAAGTAATTTAGACTTAATGACAGAAAGAATCCGTGAACTGTCCGGCGATAAAAACGCCCTTGGATTCGAAAAGTACGTCAAAGATAACCGCCAAAAACTGAATTTATCCAAACAATGTTTGCAGACTCCTTGGACAGGTCCAGCTAACCTTTTCACCAAAAGAGCACTGCGTGTAGCAAAGGTACTGAAGCCATGGGCATCGGTAGCAAGCGATTTGCGTAAGAACTTCGATGACGAAAGAATCCGTCTAGCCATGTCTTTTCAAACTAAATATCTCGGAATGAGCCCATTCCATGCTCCTTCTCTGTTCACCATTCTGGCTTTCTTAGAATATGAACACGGTATATTCCATGCTAGAGGCGGGCTTGGTTCAATTACCCCTAAACTTGCAAAGATTGCTGAAGGTTTTGGTGCTAAAATAAGGACCTCAACCCCGGTAAAGGAACTAATATACGAAGGTAAAAACGTGGTAGGTGTCAAACTTGAGAACGAAACTATCTATGCTGATAAAGTAGTAGTAAATGCAGACTTTGCTCACGCCATGACCACCCTCGTCCCAGACGAGAAGCGTAAGAAATGGTCCAACAAAAAGCTGGAAAAGAAAGGTTACTCTTGCTCCACTTACATGCTTTATCTTGGCATGGACAAAACCTATCCTGACATGCCTCATCACCAAATCTATGCATCCCAA
>JAQXFJ010000113.1 GCA_029250385.1 Candidatus Poseidoniaceae archaeon
CATGGTTTCTCTACAACTGATACTCCTAACGGCCTTAGACCGCTCTTGTGGAGTCATATTCTCCAATTTATCACGTGCTGTTTTGCGCATCTTTGTCCTACTCATCCCTAGGCCCCTTAACCCGTGGCCAACTCCAATATGTTTTCAACTCTTCCAATATATATATCATGTATTTGCCCTGTTTTTGCAAATTGGCCCATTAATCAAAGCAGGTAAATGCTCTAAAACAAAGATAACCTCCATTACACTATGACGATTATTTCTCCCGAAGAATACGCGCTTCTTATGGCAGCATCAGACTATGAGAGAAACCTACAATCGGTTAACATCGGTAAAAAGTATGGTCTAACATCAGACCAAATATTGGCAATGTTGCCACTCAAGCAACCCCTAGGCCAACAATCAATTAACACTGCACTACCGTCGACTAGTAATTATCGATTTGAGTATGACCCTAGTCAAGATGCTTCACAACGGCGCCAACAAGTAACTCAGGCAATTAATTGCCCAGGGTGTGGAGCAGCACTAGGCATCCCAGCAATACGGCCAATCAAGGTAACCTGTCCACAATGTCAACTCGAGTCAACCTTTACTGAATAATCGGCGTATTCAAGAACATAAACTTGGAGGCCACTACATGGAGAAGATGAACGCCTCTATGTGGCAATATACTCCCAACAATTCACCGCACCCGTTGCCAAAAAGTTCATTCATTATTTCCAATCAAGTATTTCATCCACTTGATTTACCGCAAATGACCGAACATGAGATGGCTATTGGGCACATCAAAGAAGCGGTTGCTAATGCTATGGTTGGACAACAAAAGTTAAGCGAACATTTGATGAATAATTCTGCTCCTGCAGTGGCTGATAGAAAACCACTTTTGCTCCTCGGAGAGTTAGCAAACCCGTTTCAATTAGCCCGTCTTGGACTTGGAATAATACCAGTGGTTACTGTTAGGATTAGAGACCTGTGCCGCACATATGCAGACAGTCTTGATTCACGCTTGATTCAACCGGGCATTCACCATATCACAATGGCTAGATCCAAAGGGTGGTGGGAATTGACCCATCTTAGCTTTGTTACAGTTCAGCAAATGAAGACAATGATACAATGGCTGGGCAATGGCGCAAGTGCCGATTGGCGGCCAGTAAAGCCCAATGAAGGGGAAATAATGTTAGAATTCGACTCTGAACTCAGGCACCCAACTATGGAATCGATGTCTTCGCAAGGCAATATCGAGATATGCAACGATGTAGAACCAGACCAAAACGGTCCTAAATTTGACATAAACCAAGTAATAGTTCCAGTGCATACCAGGTATGGGTGTTATGATAGTAGAGGGAAGATCATTCGAAATTATCATGTCGGCCAAAGAGACTTTCATTCAAACTATTTTAGAAAAGGCTCTTCCATGAAATGGCAGGACATTTTGACAACTCTCTAAACACTCACACTGGGAGCCCAAGGACATCCCAATTTAGCAATTATATATCTTGTAAGCGTAATAATACATGATACAAATGAGAGGTAAGGGAAGTCAAAAAGAAGCCAGACTAGAAAGGCTAAAGGAAGAGATAATAGAATATATTGCAGTTGTTCCAGACTGCTCTGCAGCAGACATAGTTCATTACCTATCTAACGAGCGTAGAATGCGTAATCATGGCTTAACAACAAGAAAGGTAGGGCTATTTATCCCACGGTATTTATCTGATATTATTGGCTTCAAATTAGACAATACTACAGGCAAGAGGCTGTACAGGGTGGCTGCATAAACGGCAGATTCATTGGCATAGACCTTTTCGGGCAACCATGGAATGGCCCAGAGAAGTATTTTCTAATGCTCTGTTCCCCAGCCTATCTCATTCCTCATCAGCAACCATTCCTGTACTACCAAAGTCTGATCCTTCATGGACCATTCTTGACAAAACATCACCCAATTCCTTGAAACAACAAATCGACAAATTGGTTAGCAGTCCTTCAAATTCACAAGACCATAAGTCATTCTCATCAACAATTACCGTTGATGAAAGTAACGGGCCAGTAATTATCGAACACGGGGCGATAGTAGAACCCTCAACTCATTTCATAGGCCCATGCTATATTGCTAAAGAAGCCGTAATTAGGCATGGAGCATATGTTAGAGAATATTCCTGGATTTGCTCCCAAGCTGTAGTTGGGCATGCCTCAGAAGTGAAACACTCAATTCTACTACCTGGAGCCAAAGCCCCCCACTTCAACTATGTTGGAGATTCGATACTTGGTACAGCAGTCAACCTTGGAGCAGGCGTGAAACTGAGTAATTTGAGAAATGACGGGGCAGAAGTAATCCTAAGAATAGGCGACACTCGAAAGCCAAGTGGTTTAAGGAAATTCGGGGCGATATTAGGAGAGGGTTGCCAATTAGGTTGTAATGCAGTAACAAATCCTGGCACCATATTAGGCTGTAATGGTACGGTCTGGCCAAATGTTACGGTCACGGGTGTTTATGGAGAAAATTCCAACCATAGGTGATATCGATGGTTGAGAACCTATTTGGCACTGATGGAATTCGCGGATTAGTTAATCTAGAGCAGGTTGATGATAAAACAGCAATAAGCAGATTAGTTGAGCAACGAGAGATTTATCCGGCAATAATGAAACTTATTGGGGAGTCACTTGGCCGAATAATCAACCAACATCCACAAGAGAAAATGATTGTAGTAGTAGGATGGGATGACCGGCCTGCTAATAAGAAACTTGCAGAGTCGCTGACCATTGGATTAAATCTTGCAGAATTTGAAGTTGTACAAATAGGGCTATGCGCCACCCCAACGCTGCACTTAGCAACCTTATCCCACAATGCAGAATTCGGTTGCATGATAACTGCCAGTCATAATCCAGTCGAGGATTCAGGTCTCAAAATTTTCAATAGGTATGGTTACAAAACAACACCAACGTTTGAGGAAACTTTGTCGCACACATTAATCACTTTAGCTCAAGAAGAGAGAGAATTAGACCAACCCGATCTTGAACTTTTACAACAGCCGGCAAAACGGTTTGGCTTAACAGAATGGTCTATTCCAGAGCATAGAAAATGGTTAGAAAAGAGAGCCACAACTCTTGCCTCATCGGTGAATTATCAAACATTAATTAGCTCAACCAAATTAAACAGTCCACTACTAATTGACTCATCTAAAGGAACCGCAAGTCTTTGGTTCGCTAAGTGGTTGTCTGCTTGGGGCATTGAAGCAAGAGAAGTAAGTGCTGAAGCAGTGGCCATGAATCTTAATTGCGGGGCTGGAGATTTTTCTCCTACCCAAACTTGGACATTTGATGAAGCGCAGAAATCACCTCACCTCTTAATCCAAAAACTACCTAAATGTGCTGCAGGATTAATTGTAGCTGCTGCATTGGATGGTGATGGCGACCGATGTTTGTTAATTGAAACTACAACAACGGGATATCAGGTCATTGATGGCGATCGCATCGCTGATACCTTTGTAAACAGCGTTACCAAAGCCGGACAATCATGGACTTTAGCAGCAAGTATAGAATCGGATTTATCGCTTACAACCAACTTAGACCGGTTTCAAAGTATAGTACATTCCCTTGAAACAGCAGTTGGCGACCGATGGCTCTCCTTTGCACTATCTAGCCAAGAATCTAATCACATATATTTTGACAGCCCCGATATGCCAACAGTAATTGGTGTAGAGGATTCTGGACATATCGTTCTTCCCGCTCCTCACCCTAATTCGAGTAATCAATGGTCACTGGTCGGAGACGGAACAATGACATTAGTTGCTTATCTCATTGCAATTCATACCTGTGATGAGACAAATTTGATGAAAAGCGGCTGGAAGAAGCGGGAATCAGTTAACAACGTAGACCGCGATAAATGGGATGGTGAGAATCAATTATCAGATGATATTGAGTCTTTGCTGAAACAGACCCTAAACACTCATAATTCGGTTGATAATTGGTCCAGAGGGACAATTAGCGGTGAGCCAAACTTGATGGCAATCAAGTGTGATTATGGCGGCAGCATGCTGTCTATTGGAATAAGAAATAGCGGAACACAGGCAAAAATTTCGGTTTCCGCAAGGCTAGAATACGGCGGCGATTCCAAAGGTATCCAAGCTGCAATAGATTTGGTATGCCAGCAACTAGCCAAAATCATGGTTAGCCGTTGATGATAGTTTTCTCATATGTCTGGTTCAAGTAAGTCACAATACCAAGCAACACAGATGAAGCGATTAACACTGCTAACATTGTTTCTATTCCAGCACCAGTGCTGAATAATACCATTGCCACAATCCAAGATAGTATCATATCTATTGCGCCAAATACCCTCCATGCCTTCCTCATAGTGAGGATACCGCTTACCCATGAAGTAGTTGAACAGATAATCAACAATACCGAAACGATTAGCAAACCGTCCCAGCCAAAGCCGGCTGGGATTAGCAGCAAATGCATCGACCATAAGCCACCAGCAAGCCAAATCCCAGAGTCAGAGATGATGGTCCACACAACAAATATTATGCTTATCAAACCAGTTATTGTTGCGATCAGGTGAATTCCAGGTACTGCTAATCCAGCGAGTTCAAAAGTCCAAAATGCAAGTCCCGTGAAGCTAAATGGAATCATTAGCCACGACACCATAACAGCAGCCGGTTGTGTCCAATTCCATCCCCGGCGTAGCACCATGACAATAGCTAAGATTCCTGCAAAACCCACGGAAATCAAACCAGCAAAGATTACCCAAGCAGCCCTACCTGCCGCCCCACGGTGGTCTTCTAGGCCCCGCCTAATCCGCTGACCTTCAACCCAGTCGTAGGCGATGACACAAATGACCAGTACAATCTCAACAAACAATAATGGTAAAGTCCAATCAACAATTCCACCATCTAATGGATTTACCTGATACATAACAGGTACTTCTCCGCCAATAATCAAAGCCATGATGCGATCCATTACTAGCAGGTAAACCACACCTTCAACAGCATTAGGGATTCTTAATCCTAGGTCATTCCTGCCAACTAGGCCAATACTTGCTAACGTGCAGAGCCCCGCAGTAATTACCGCCAAGTGTTTGGCGTCATCAAGCCCGACAACTGAATCCGAGATTCTTCCGGCTAAATGGACTAATACCAGTCCAACCATTGAAATTGCAATTGGCAGTTCAATTCCAGCGATATCCGGCAAACGTAAACCGATTTCGTTGGCTCGTAGCCTTGCTAGAGCAATAAACAGAATTGATACTACTACACAAAAAGCCAAAACCAAGTAAGACATTGATGTAGTGAAAGCGATGAAAGTTGAAGCAAGAATAGTGGTAATTAGGAACGCAATTACAATTACAGGTCGATGATGAATATCGCCAATTTCTAAATCATACTGGGCAGAAGTTCCGGCCCTCTTCGCTCTTTTTCGTTGTTTTTCAGCTAAATCAAGCATTTCGACGTCAATCATTTTCAGTTTAGCCTTGTTATCTTGTAAGTCATCAACAGGTTTTGCAACGTCTTCAATAGATGCTTGAACATCGATAAATTTTTCCAAGCGATCACGCTTTTCTTGAATTTTCTTCAATCGCTCTTCACGCTTTGCGATAGAACGCAACTCAGTTCTAAATTCACCCTGCAAGGCCAAGTAAGCGCCGGAGCCAAGGAAGGCTAAGACTGTAGCAAGCGTTACAATCGAGGATTCTTTCACTTGGGCAGCATACCCCATTACGACCAATAATCCAACAGCAGACATCGCTGGGGGCAACAATTTCTCAAGGGTTGCAGCCCTCTTTAGGTATAGCGCCAAAGCCACCAAAGTGATGGTAGTGATAGTGTATAAATTCACTTCCTCGCTCAATAGAAACTCACCACCGTCTAGCGTCATCAAATTAAGCGGTTCGAGGGCAATTACGATAAAATAACCAGATAGTAAACCCATCATTAACGTTAATAATTGGCCTGGTAAAGCTTCGGCCTTCTTCATTAACTCATCACTAAGTCCAGCTTTCTTCATCTTGTCAGATGCCAATAATAAGATGCTGCAAGAAATAACTAATGTTCCAGCCCATATTGCTGCTTGACCATAACTCCATGACAATGCGATGGTTGATGAGCCCCAAATGGTCATTAACGTTCTTGGGCGACCTTTGTGCTTGTCTAAGTAGACCATGATAGAATGACTGATCATCAATAACGTTAGCATGGAAAATAGCCCAATGGCTGGTAATGCACTTGGCCTGGTAATTGACCAAGTAACAAATAGTGCCAATAAGAAACTCAGGTTCCATAATTGCAATACCTCAGAATCACGAATCCGCGCACCTAATTCCGACATTCCGCTTAACCTAGAGGCCAAGTTGAATCCTGTTTCACCATGCTTCACATTCACCCAAATTTGTTGGGAAAGCAAGACTAACATCCAGACTGCCAAATCATATTGGTCAATAGAAATCGGAATATAGTCAGCAGAAACCAACCGGCTTTCAACAGCGGTGGCGAAAAATAGTAGCCAAACCCATGGCCCTACCACCGCAGTACCGGCAATTGAGGGGGAGTCTCGACGCATCGATAACTGTGCTAATCCCACCCACACAATTCCTTGGCTGACAAGAAGAGTTCTAGATCCGCTTGCTGCATCATCGGCCGGAATTAGTAATGTTAGTAAAAACACAATCAACAGGCCACCAGCCCATAAGACATGGTCAGATACTGCTGTTTGATTTTTCAACAACGCACTTGCTGTTAATGCTGCAGTTAATGCCGCATAAATGCTGTATGGTTCGAGTCCAAATGGAATTGATAATTCCAGTGCACCGCTTTCAAGAATGGACAACATAAACAGCAGAATTGGCGCTGGCATCACAATTAATGGCAATAATTTAGTCCACTCAACGCCTCTAACAACAAGATATGATGCGCTAAAAGCGGTGAGCAGCAATACTAGCTGGGCCAAAGCGTAACCAGTTTCTAGGCGGTTTGCTGCAACCGCTAATAGTGCGCCAATCATTCCAAGACCAACAGATACTGACCATAGGCCAGGTTTGCCCAACCCTAAGGATTTGAAGGCATCTGAAAACCAATTGTCCTTATCGACAAATTTGGCTGCAATAGTTGAATTGGTGGCAGTGACGCAAACCATCAGTAAAAAGAGTAGTAATTCATCCTCAAATGGTAATATCTCT
>JAQXFJ010000161.1 GCA_029250385.1 Candidatus Poseidoniaceae archaeon
CTATTCGGCTTTATTGAGTAATGAGTGAATTCCAACCATAAGGCAAATCTCGGTCGTCGATGAAAATCACATTGACTCCCAAACCAGTCTTGTGAAAGGCGATTAATTGAACCTCATGGATCATATGTCCACTAGGAGTCATGCCAATTACTGGTAGTTGAGTGCCACCAAACAATCGACGCTTAGCTTGCTGTTTATCTTCTAATACTGCCTCTTTACCAAGAATGCGTCTTTTGCCTTCAACATCATCAAACCAAGGTAGTGGTCCTGACGGTGAGAATCTTAAGCCCAGGATTAAGTCGATACCCGAGGTTTCTTGCGATGCATCAGCATCAGCACCGCTTGGTATCGCTGGAGCATTTGGGTGAGTGTGCAGCCAATGGGTAAATCGACCGGCTCTTGCACCTCTGGATGGAGCAAAAATATCATCGGTCCAATCCTCAGGCAAATGATGTACTGAGTATGAATCTCCACGATTAACAATATGTGCTTCACTTATCACAAAACCCTGTCCTTGAAACAACCCTTCGACTTGTTGCTTGCTGAGAAATAAATTTTCTATATCGTTGCTTGGGTTTCTATTGCCATCAATATCTAACCCGACTAAGATTTCATCGGGTAGGGCTTGTAATGCCCACCAAACTAAATCTTGGAATAGTTTTCCAGGCATATATACTTGAGCAGCATAAGAGTCTCTAGCCTCAAACGAATCATGATTATATGAGGTCATGATTTCCTCTAGCCATTCTTCAACCATGCTATCATGTAGGGCTAGAATGGTTTTATTGATGAAAAGTATCCTTAATTGTGACGATTAAATTGATAATGGATGGGTTTAACAACCGGTCATGGCGAAGAAGAAGGGTCGTATGGGGAAGATTTTCGGTGCTCTGGCCGGAAGTCCTTACGAACGCCTTCTAAAGCAAGTTGATAAATTGGTTGAAGCCAGCGTTAATGACCGAATGCTAGCCAAAAATTTAGAAAAATTAGTCAGCATAACTGCTGAGAACTATGACGAAGAAAAAATCGACGAAGAAGAGCATGACTTAATCATTGAAGCGATTGAGGAAGCAGACCCAGAAGGCAGAACATTCCCTAAAATGGATGAGGCTGATGACCCTTTTTACATGGGAGATGCTCCTGATGCTCCAGTACTCAAAGGCCAAAAACGTCAAACTTTAGATGATTTAATGAAGGCCAAAGGGAATGAATTTACCGGCAGATTTGGGAGAGATGAGTTTGAGGATTACAAAAGTAAAATGGCTCAAGAGTTCTTGAAAGAATCAGACGATGCAATCAAGAAAGGCGATCACGTGGCAAATATTGGCGTAGTTAACAGAGTATTTGCTGATGCAGATGAAGAAATTTATCGAGTCAAACAGGAAATCACTGAAGAAACTGGCATGATAGATCCAAGTACTGAAGAAGAAAGTGATTATCCAGACGGTTATTCTGTCGATGAAGACGGTACTGAATGGTTTGAAGATGAAGATGGTTATTGGTGGTATAGGATGGAAGGCGATGAAGATTGGCAACCATACGAAGAATGATTTCTCGTCGGTAAAGTAATCGTCTTGAATTGATTATAATCACTCACGGGTAATACCACATCACTATAAACAAAACTTCGAGACTTGGGATTATGCGAAATCCTTTCTTTGCTCTGACAGAAAAAAGTGTTGACAAACCACGCACAGTTTTGGCTTGTCTATTTGCAGTAATTATTTTATTGTCCTCTGGGGCAATGCATCTGAAGTTCGATAATAGCGAGGATGGATTTTTCCCCGATAATGAAACGGTTTCATTGCTAAATGATATTGAAGATGAATATCAGGCCTCTGTTGATTTTGTTCGAATTATTAATGAGGTAGAGCAAGGAGATTTACTAGTTCAAGATACGTGGACTCAACTGGCATATATTGAAGCACAATTACTGCTGGATGAGAACTTTCAACCATACCAATATCCGTTATTTGGTACTCAACCAAATGCTGGAATGGCTAGTTCGGTGATCCAATGGCACACACTACAAGATTCATTACAATCAGCAAATTGGCGCAGTGGGTTGTCTAATTCTATTGAGCAAATCAGGCAATCAAATTCCTCTACCTTAACAGCCTCATTAGATTCACTAAATGCCGCCTCCTCAGCAATACCTGACTTTCAACCAGTTACACCTGAACGTCTAACTGAATGGAATTTTTCGAGTCCAGAATCCTGGTTGGCTAGAATTGATTCTAGCGCCGACTTATCAGATGAATTAGACGGATTAATTGGTCAGTTAGCATCGTTGATGCAGGAGAATAAATCTCAGCAAGAACTTGGATTAATTGCGGCAAATTCAGGACCCATTTTCGGTCAATTAAACATGATGAAAGGTTTGCAGGATATCGACTTTAGAGAAGCGATACTATCCAATATTCCAGTTGACGAACGAAACGACCCGTGGAATATGTCTGGTCCAGTGATCACTACCTTGGTGATAAGCAACGACCCAGAGGTTCACGGAAAGGCTGCTACAGATTTTGATTCTACGCAAAATGATATTACCAAATGGTCTGAATCTTTGGTCGAAAAAATTCAACAAGATACTGGTGATGACGAGATCAGAAGTTTTTCCTTTGCCCAATTTGGCGTTGGTTCAACTGAGACATTGGGCAAAGAGATTGGCATACTTACCAGTTCAGCTTTCTTTTTACTAGCGTTGATTCTTTGGTTCAATTTCCGTAGTAAGCGAGAGACTGCATATGTTATGGTGTTGACGATCTTTGCGATAGCTGCAACTTACGGTCTTTCTGGTTGGCTGGAATTCTTCGGAATCAACATGATATTCAATGCGGCGATGAACTCAATCCCAGTGTTATTATTAGCCATTGGGGTCGACTATGGTTTACACGTAGTGTTGAGGATACGGGAGGAATTGAAGAATTCTCCAGAGGGTGCATCGGCTGAAACCATGAGGGACTTCTCAATCGAAGCTAGAAAACTAGCAATTCGTAGAGGAACAATTTTCACCTCAATCGCCTTACTGATTGCAATATTTACCGATGTAGTCGGATTCCTTTCATTTAGATTTTCAGCACTTACTTTCCTGCAAGTATTTGGGACGGTAATTGCTATTGGGCTATTCTTCATTTATCTGTTGAGTATTTCAGCACTACCAGCATTGATGACTTTGATACCGCCTAAACGGTTGCCACTAGACAAGGCAAGTAAAGTTGAAGTTGGGCCGGTAGCAAGAGGCCTAGGTCGTCTATCAATGCAACCAATGAAGGTAGGAATTATTGCGGTACTACTACTCGTTCCAATGTATGTCGGTTTCCAACAACTAGAAGTTGGATTTGAGCAAAGAGATCAATTTGACCAAAGTATACCAGTGGTTGCTGATTTTATCCTGTTGTCGGATGATTTCCAAAGTAGTCGCTCACCGCTATACATTGTCTATGAGGGTGATGTTTTGAGTGAGGTTGGTTGGGAGTCCTGGAATTTGACGATGTCAGCATTGACTGCTAGTCCCGACATCACGGGTGTGCCAAACGGCCTTTGGGATTTGGTTGAAGAGTCTAGACCTCAATATGCTACGCTAGATGAAATTATGATTTCAATTGAAGTTGGTGAAAGTAATGGTTGGAGCGACCTTTCTAATTGGTTATTGACCAATGATACCGGCAGACAATTATCCAGTGCTTTATTACATTCAAACGGACAACAAACACTGATTTCCTTCCAAGCTAATACTTTGGATTGGCAAGCCACAGTTGATCTTAATGATAGAATCGAGGAGTTATTGGCGCAAGTTGAAGGAGAAATGCTTGATGATGGCACCTTGAAAGTCAGCGGTCGAAGTTTGATTAATGCTCAAACAACATCGGATGTCGCTGCATCATCAATCCAATCAACGGCTATTGTCGCAATTGTAATCTTAGTAATGTTAGTCTCAATTCATTCAGTACGTCAAAAGAATATCGGTCAAGGCTTCGCTAGAGGAATAGTTTCGTGGATACCTTTGATGATGGTAGTCTGTTGGGTATATGGCATAATGGGCTTTACCGGATACAACATTAATCCTCAGACTGTAACTATTGGGGCCTTATCGCTAGGTTTAGGCGTTGATTATGCTGTTCACTTTACGACCAGATTAGAAGAAGAAGTCGAGCACAACCCAAGCGGAACCCAACAACAATGGGTGGAAAAAGCCTCAGCAACTACCGGAAGAGCAATGTTTGGTGCTGCACTTACCACGGCTGGTGGATTTGCCGTGCTGAATTTATCGGCTCTATTGCCACTAAAGCTATTTGGCCAAGCATTCGTTGTTGCCATTACCTTGGCACTACTATCCAGCCTAATCCTACTTCCAGCGTTTTACAGCAAATTCTTACAGTATGATGCCAAAAAGTATCTTGAGGAGGAATGAATATGGCAATAGAGCATGTGATGTTTTGGATATCTTCAATTTATATTATCCCAATTTGGGGTCTTATGTGGTTTGCTCCACGTCACCATATTACCAAAAAAATAGTTGGTGACCTTCGAATTGCCGTATTGCCATTGTGCATTCCCTATGCGATACTTGCCATCCCTAGTCTACCGGACATCTTCATTACTCTAGGTGCAGAAATGCCGACACCTGAAATAATTATAGAATTCTTTTCAGATGACAAAGTTATCATTGTTGGATGGCTTCATTTCCTAGCTTTAGACATTCTTGCAGGGCGTTATATTTGGCTTAGAATGCTGGCTTGCAACCGACCAATCTATGTTTCAACGCCAACTTTAGTACTTGGCATGATGGTCGCACCGTTAGGCTTCCTAATTGGCATATTGGCAACGTGGGAATACCAAGAACCAGCCGTTCCTGTAATTGAATAATGTTCTAATCACGATTTAGATAAAATCCTGTCAATGTGATGTTTGGTGTTGTTATGGTATTACTGAATATTTGGTCTGTTGGTCATTTCCTACAGTGGGCGGCTGTCGGCCGCTTTTTACTAAATAATTGGTACATTTTCTTGGCACTCTCAGTTGGCTGGGAATGTTTAGAATTAGTCTTGCCCTATGAGTTTGCTCAAGAACCATGGGATAACAAAATATCGGATATAGTGGTAAATTGTCTTGGCTTCTATCTAGGTGCCTCGATTAGACAAAACCAGTCAACAGAAGATTAATCAAAATGGATTCTTTGGTTCCTCTTGATTCCAAAAGCCTTCTTGTTGAGGCTGTTGCATGGTAGTTTGCGGTTGTACAGGGACGTCAGCATAGGACTTCTGATACACCGGCTGAGTCGCCGAGGTTTGATTCACTTGCATTGTGTTACCAGGCATTGATCCATTTTGGACGATGATAGTTTTTTGATTGTTATTAACTAGTAAACCGAGAATCAAGCCAAAGGTTGTGATTACTCCACCACAACAGAGCAACATTACTCCAGCAGCACCTTGGAAGAGACCGCCGATACCTTCACCAAGACTCTCTAATGCTTGGTCTATTATTTCATCATCGTTCATAACCCAAACTCCAACATTTG
>JAQXFJ010000182.1 GCA_029250385.1 Candidatus Poseidoniaceae archaeon
ATAACGCAGGGACATCGCCAGATAATTCGGCTGAGGAAGAAGATTCTGCCAGTCCAGATATCTCTTCGACGACCATGCATATTGCCGTGCTGGCGATCATATTATTGCTCGTCATTGCTTTCATTAGGGTTAACCGAAATGATTCTAGTGATGATGAAAAGTGGTCTTGATTCAATTCAGTCATAGATTAGAATTATAAAAATCAATAATCGATTTAAAACATTAAAATATCAGATGTCCTACGAGTATTATGCAAAACTATGTGTCTAGGTGGGAAGACTTACCCCCAGGTGACTGGTTAGCTAATGATGAACATGGAGTTCACTGGTACCAGGCAGACGATGGTAGCCATTGGTATTCAGCAGATGACGGTTATCATCTGTGGGAAGAAGAACAGAGTCAGACCGTTGAGAATCCTAAACCTGAAAAGAAGAATGATACTTTTGATTATGATTACGATGATTTTTACGATGATGAAGAAGATGATGGCGACTATATTTCAGGCTCTTTTAAGAGAAGGAAATCACCATTGCCGGCAATTCTTATGTTACTGATAATCGGTGGTCTTGGCGCTTCAGGATATTTTGTTTACGATTATCTTACCAAAGAAGTGGCAGAACCAGAATTTTATGGCCAAATACATTGGGATTACTCGGTTACTAGTTTTGATGGAGAAGAAGAGATCAATGGATTGCTATTCCAGCAAGGCAAAGTCACTAGTTTTTACCACAAATTTAGCGATACATGTGACGTCGATTCCCAACTTGACGAATCTGGATACTTCTGTATTCGGGATGCCCCTGTGGTAAATCTAAGGGATAGAGGCGATTATTATCTAGCGTGCGACCCTGAATCAATCACCTGTCTTCATTTTTATATTCATGAAAAAGGCATGACAATCTATGACCCAGATTGGCAAAACTGTGCCGATATAGTCAGCGGCATTGAAAAGCCAGAGTTAGTAACAGATGGAAATGATGGCCTTGAGCCTACCGATGAATGGATGGAGGAGTTTAATCAGATTAAGTATGAAATAAAATCTGACCGGCCATATGTCTGCGATGAGTCTTTTGATGTGTGAACACATCCTTCATTAAAGTGATATTTAGATTAAGTTCAACCAAGGGGTACCCTTGTGATTTCTCAATCTGTATTTCAGTTATGTCCTAATTGTGAATAGATAGATAGTTTTGTGAGTTAACCCATGTAGTTGCTTTTTAATTGTTCAAGGGTTTGCAGTGGGTCGATACAGGCGCACCCCATTAAACCGAGTTGTTTTTCATTGGCCGGCTTTTGAGTTACTATACAAAACTAGGGATTTTCACCAACAATAAATCGTTTACTATAATTAGTAGAGTTTTGACCGAGGGCTAATGCAAACAGGTACAGTAAAATGGTTTAACCAAACAAAAGGCTTCGGCTTTATCGAACAAGAGGGAGGCTCCGACCTCTTCGTACACAAGTCAGAAGTGACTGGTGAAATCAACGATGGAGACACCGTTGAGTTCGAAATCGGTGAGGGTCCTAAAGGGCCAAACGCAGTCAATGTGCGTAAAGTTGAGTGATTAAAAAACTCAGTCTTTGCGTTTCAATCTTGAGACGGACTTAGCTAAGTTGCTTTGTCAAAAACTCTTCCGCTCTAACAAGAGCATCGCTTCTAGCAATTGGGTTTCCTTCGACATGAGCGCCTCTATTGCGCAAAATGCGAATTACCCAGCGTCGCTGCCATCGCTCGTTCAACGGCCACCTGATGCCGAGGAATAATTTACCTGACATGTATCCGTTTTGGTTTATCCTAGCAGTTCTTTTGTTCAAATGAACAGCCCTTGGCAGAAAGGTAAATTTTTTCTCACTGTCAAAAGAGTGATGAGCCCCATCATATACCTGGAGCGTTGTATTGGGCAATTGAGGTAACAAACTCTCCACAAAATGAATTGGCGTCCAATCATCTGCATTTCCGTGAAGAATCAACATAGGTGCATCAGACCAATCTTTGTTCTCAGGCCGTAGATGAGCCGCTGGATAGAATGGCAGGTGTGCGTCAAACGGCTTTCCTAGGATTTCAACAACTGGCGCCCAGGCCGAATAAAGCGCAACAGTTCCCCCAAGGCTCCATCCGGTCACGCCAATTTTGCCAATTCTAGGGTCCTGTTCCAACACCTCGCGAGTTCTAAAAGCATCAACAATCATCATCGCATGAGTCACAGTGAGTTGATCGTCAACCGTATTATCAATCGACCTGGAAGAGAATGAATTCACTTTACAAACTGCTAGTCCAGCCTTGAGCCAGATATTGATGTGGTCTTGATGATGCTCTGCCCAGCCCATACTCCCATGTAGGGCAATTACACAGCCAAACGGGCCTTCACCCTGTGGCAGAAATAATTCTGCTTCAACAGTTATTTCTTCGACTTTTTCTAAGCTATTTAGGATGTGATAAATCTCAAAAGGCGAGCAGGACTGTACTTGTAGTCGCTCGACCATGTACGCTCTAGTAGCTCTATCACTTCAAATGTGGTCTTCCACTTTTTCTAGCCAACAAGTGACTTACAACCTACTGCGTAACAAAACTAGAGCCATCATAAGCATGTTAACTCCCAGTACTAACTCTGGCAGATAATCTAGATTCTGAGTAACTGCCATGGCGAAGATAATCAATGACTGCATGCCAAATCCTAGAGACGAAGCAACGGTTAATTCAAATGTTAAACTTTCAGAACCTTTACCATACAACTTACCGATGATTTGGTCCTGCCAACTGAAAAAGAAAAGGTATAGTGAGTGAAAAATATTGACGTTCCGTTGTTTTTCCCAAGGGTGGGCTACCGGCCTTATCCGTTCATCGACCCGGCTCGTTGAATCTCCTGAACCTAACGCTCTCATCAATACTGAATAGTAATTAAATAACGAATATTGGAATAAAGTTGCCAAAATCATGGCACAAGTAAACAAAACCGACCAATCAAAAACCCTACCAAAGGCTCCCATTACTGCGATTAATCCAATTGTATCTGCAACCGTATCCCAGTATCTCCCAACATGTGATGGGCGTTCTCTAATTCTAGCTAATTCTCCGTCAACAGCATCGATAACTCCCTTGATTATCAGCAAAGAACATGCGAGGATCAGATCACCTTGCAAAATCAGCCAAGCACAGAAAATAGTGAGAACTAAGTGCAGGTTAGTGACTTGAATTACCGATACCGGTTTTTCCTTTAGATATCGAGCCATAACTCGGGCAAATGGTCTGCCCCATTCAGATAAATCGATGACATTTCTGTCGCCATATTTCCTCACCCCCATTGATACACCCAATCCCTTGTAAAGTCCGATACTCATAATGTTGAGCATCGAATCTGTGGCGTGTGGTCGCAAAAGGCCGACATAACTAGAAAATCATCAACCATGTTGTGGTATGATATTATACCTGTTGAATCAATACTGTTCTAACACAAGTTCTGTTGTGGTCGAACCGATTTCATTCGGCGCAGCCATCCACATCTTGTCTAGCAGTGCTCTTAGCGCCATGGTGTCATCAACATGAACAAGGGCCACCAAATCAGCCTCTCCTGATACTTCATAGATTATTTCAATACCATCCCAGCCAGTTACTTCTGAAGCAAATGACCCAATTTCGGCACCAGGCAGTACCTTGATTCTAACAAGTGCAGTAAGTCCTACTCCGCCTTCTCTAATGGTGTAGCCTCGAATAATTCCATTTTCTTCCATCTTCTTCATGTGAGTGCGGATGGTTTTTTCTGATGCGCCAATATCTTTGGCTAGTTCAACACACGACATTCTGCCATTTCTTCGTAAGTGGGCAAGTATCGCACGGTCAATTTCTGCTATTCGGGCCATGACAGGCAGTACTAGTATTGGTATATTAAAACTGCTAAACTACACTTTTTCGGACCTTTTAGCCTAATTTGTCCCGAAATAAGGAAAAACAATCGGAAAAACACACTTTTTCAAAAATCCGCTTTATTCAAATGACGAGTTCGGCTCGGTGACACGAGGCTCACCAATGTCTAACCAGATATCCGGATTAAACGCCAGAATGATTCTCGATAGCCGTGGAAATCCCACTGTAGAGGTTGATTGTTATGTCGATGGCATACTTACTGGGCGGGCAGCAGTTCCTTCAGGTGCCTCAACAGGTGCCTATGAAGCACTTGAAATGCGCGATGGAGATTCAAGTAAATATCTAGGAAAGGGCGTTAGCCAGGCAGTAGAAAATATCACTCACCGTATTGAAGAAGCGTTGGTTGGGATGCCAGTAGATGAGCAAAAAATAATCGATGAGGTAATGATTGAATTAGATGGTACACCAAACAAATCCTCTCTTGGTGCCAATGCTATGCTCGGAGTGTCATTGGCTTGTTTACATGCAGGCGCCGCAGTTCATGAGTTACCCTTGTGGAAATACATTGGTGGAGTTTCAGGCGGGCTTATGCCCGTTCCAATGCTCAATATTCTCAATGGTGGTGCGCATGCAGCAAGTAACGTTGACGTTCAGGAATTCATGGTTATGCCGCATGGTTTTGATACCTTTGAAGAAGGGCTTAGGGCAGGAGTGGAAACTTACCACGCCCTGAAAAAAGAGCTCAAAAGCGATGGTTTGCTTGGAGGAGTTGGTGATGAGGGCGGTTTTGCGCCAAATCTTCCTGCTAATGAAGAGGGCCTGAAATATATGGTCAGAGCAATAGAACGCGCCGGTTATTCAACTGAAGATATGGGCATTGCACTTGATGTTGCAGCTACAGAGTTTTATTCTAATGGTAAATATCACATGGATGGTAAACAAATTTCTAGCGACGAGTTGTCAAATATCTATGCTGGATGGCTTGATAACTATCCAATTTTATCTATTGAAGATGGATTTGCCGAGGATGATTGGCGTGGCTGGTCTAACTTCACCAAATCGGAAGGACACAGAGTTCAAATTGTCGGAGATGATTTGTTTGTTACCCAAACCGAGCGCTTGTCCCAAGGCATCGAATTGAAAGCAGCAAACGCTATGTTAGTGAAAGTAAACCAGGTTGGTACCGTTACCGAGACTCTTGAATCAATGGATTTGGCAACATCTCATGGATTCAATAATGTAATTTCACATCGCAGCGGGGAAACTGAAGATGTTACTATTGCAGATTTGGCGGTAGGCACGCGAGCAGGGCAGATTAAAACCGGTGCTCCAGCACGTTCAGACAGGGTTGCTAAATACAACCAATTGTTGAGAATCGCTGAGGATGTTAAAGAATACCGTTCTCCATTCTAAGTAATAATGTGTGAGGTTTAATTATGCGTTGGTGGCGGCATATCTTACCAATTCTAGCAATAATTGTCCTACTATTGTTTGCCCGCCAAATCTACCCATATACCACTCCACTGAATAATGTCAATATCGATGGTTTTGAAATCGAAAAGGTTGCTTCAGGTTTGGGTGGTCCTACTTGTATAGAATGGGTAAGTTCAGAAGAATTGCTAATCTGTGATCGAGACGGAGATAGGATTCTGTTGATGAATATTTCAGATGATTTTGATTATCAGGTAATTATTGATGGATTAAACAACCCTCACGATGTTCATTTTGACGGAGATGTACTATTTGTCTCAGAGGCTGGGAAGTTATCTAAGTACAACATCTCTTCAGATTGGCAAGTAGGTGAAAAAATATTGCTAATTGAAGATATACCAGTTGGCAACCACCAAACAAACGGCATCAACGCGATGCCAAATGGTACGTTAATTTGGCATTCAGGCTCGACTTGTAACATCTGCTTAGAAGATGATTCCCGTAATGGTGCGCTGTTGTGGGTCAATGGCCAAACCGGCGATCACGGCATCTTGGCCTCGGGAGTGAGAAATTCATTTGACGGAGTTTGGGTCGATTCTATGGGATATCTATTCACAGATAATGGACGAGATTGGGAAGGTGACCACCCGCCAGAAGAGGTAAATTTGTTAACAGCCGGTGCAGATTATGGTTGGCCAAATGATGAACCAGAGGATCCTGTGCCATCCGGTACTATCGGGCCTATTGCTAAGTGGGCTCCCCATACGTCGATGAACGGTATTGATGTACGACCTGAAAACTCATCACTACCAGGCCTTTCAATCGGCGCAGGGCACACCGTTTATGCCTCGGTTTACGGTTCATGGAATACGCTTCTTCCACAGGGCCATGAAATAGTAAGAATCGATTTCACTCCGGAGTTTGACGAAGAAGGCAACTTTTCTGGTTGGGATGCAGAAGAAACTAGGATTGCTA
The DNA here is from genome assembly GCA_029250385.1 of Candidatus Poseidoniaceae archaeon. Taxonomy (GTDB): domain Archaea; phylum Thermoplasmatota; class Poseidoniia; order Poseidoniales; family Poseidoniaceae; genus MGIIa-L1. The sequence continues at coordinate 6,269 of JAQXFJ010000182.1, forward strand.
CTCAATTAGGCACACCGCTACCATTGCGTTTTTCACCTAGCGGAGATTTGTACTACGCTACCTTTGGCGGCGGCGGGACATTAAACCGCTTTGTCCAACTCTAACTTAGCCGCATTGCCGTTTCTAACAGCGTTTCATCACTCTTTTGCAGGCTTCTAATGTATCGAGCAATCGTATGATGTGATTGTTCAAGGTCAATTAGGTCACCAACCCATTCTAGTTGCGTACTCATCAATTCAGCATCCTTGGGGAATGTTTGCCAGACTGAGCACCCACTGCCATCTTCATCACTAATCTGCCTAAACCAACTTGAAGAATTCACTTTAACATTTGGATATAGGTCATTTCTAATGATATATCGGACAATACAGTCTTCACTAACGAATCGAAGCCCGCTTTGCTCGAGCATTTCTTCAGTATCCTCGTCTAGTGCACCGATTTGAAACCATATCACCGGAAAATTATCTTGTGGATATTGCATTAGCATCTTTGTTACTGCTTGTTTAGCTCTTTTGGGTGCAAGGAAAAGGACCACTATTTCAGGAATAATTCCTTCATCGATCGCTGGACGAATCGGTCTGCCAAGAATGCTTCCCCCGGCATCCCTTGGATGAATCGGGACTAGTCTCCAACCTCTCTGGTCTAAGTCATGTATTGCTTGATGTGCAGGTCTTGTAGAATTTAGCCCAGATCCTAGAATATGAATGGATTGAGCATTGACTACAACATCTGTGATCCATGGAGTAGATTCCTCTGCCATGATATCGAGTAGTCTGTTGGTTTTATCAAAGCATGTTTGATTAAATAGACGATAACCAGGTGTTCAGCCTGCTTACACCTTCTCTGATATTTTCCATCGAAGTAGCGTATGAAATTCGAATAAAACCTTCTCCACCTTCCATTAGGGATCCCGGAATTAATTGGACTTTAGCTTCCTCAAGTGCTCGTTTGGCAAATTCTATGTCGGTCATGCCAGTTTGGCTAATATCGCAAAGAGCATAGAACGCCCCCTCGGGTTTCGGCAGGGTAATTCCTGGCAAGTCATCGAGTAACTGGTGAATCACATCTCGACGCTCATGAAAAGAATCTTGCATCATTTTTGTTTCTTCGCTAAGGGATAAAGCGGTAATTGCTGCAGGCATCAAGAACGTTGGGACGTGAGTTGCAGCACTTGCATTAATTTTCTTTATTGCGTCAGCAACTTGTTTACTTCCACCAGCCCAGCCAAGGCGCCATCCGGTCATAGCCCAACCCTTTGACCAACCTCCAATAGTGATGGTGCGCTCTTTTCCGCCTTCAATCGATGTTGGTGAAGTATAGCCGTAATCAGCCCAAACTAATGTTGCGTAAATCATATCGTCGATAATCCACAGATCATGTTTGACTGCCAGTTTTACCAGTCTCTCAACCTCTTCAGGGCTGTATACTGCACCAGTAGGGTTGTTTGGTGAATTAATCATTATTGCTTTGGTATTGGCAGTTACCGCTTTTTCTAGGGCCGTAAAGTCTGGATGGTAATTGTCTCTTCGCACCGGTACATGAACCGGGACTGCGCCAATTAATTTCAGCATTCCATCATAAGATGGCCATGCTGGAGCCAATAGTAATACTTCATCGCCCGGGTCTAGAGTGGCCATCATGGCATAGAGGACCGCTTGTTTACAGCCAGGTGCAACTACGATGTTGTCAGCATCAATCTCAATTTCATGTTCTTTTAGATGGTCGCAAACCGCTTGGCACAAGGCAGGACTGCCTTGAGTGCGCGTGTAGGTAGTTTCACCTCTATCAAGGGCGGCTTTAGCCGATTCTACGACTGCATTGGGAGTGGCAAAATCAGGTTGCCCGACAGTAAATCGAATAACATCTGGACTTGGCGGCGATAAAAAAGCAGCAAAACCGGTACCAACCTTGTTGATATTTTTGTTAATTTGTGGCATGATAAATCCTCAACGGTGCTATATACCATCCAGTTACTCCTTACTATTCATTATTTGTGAAATATTGATTAGTTTTAGATTGGAGCACGGACTGGGATTTGAACCCAGGTAAGAGGATTTGCAATCCCCGACGTAGCCGCTCCGACATCCGTGCAGACATACCTGCGATTAACAAGTTATATTTCAACGCGCCTTTTGGAAAATTAGGTTTACATTACAGATGCCATCATTGATTAATAATAACCTACGCAGAAGGCTACATGATATCGGTATCTTTGCCCGGAACGACTCCTTCAAGTGAGTATTACGACTGTCGTTTTACCGTGCTCAGAGCACCGCTTGGCTTTAAACGCGGAGCGGAGTTGCTCAGTGATGACAACCAAGCAATCCATGCATGGGCCAGCCATGACCAGTCAGTAATCGCAGTTGGCAGAGCCCATCTGATACCAAATAATAGCGATGGGGCAGGCTCAGATCACGGTGGCCCAGATGCCGTTAAGATACCAGGGTTTGGGCCATTATCACGGCCTTCAAACCGTCCAGCATTTCAAATTAGACAAATGGGGACACTTGAGAACTATAGGAGGCAGGGCTTAGCAGCCAAGGTACTGGCAAGTCTCGAGGAAGCAGCAAAAGTACATTTGTCAGCAAAAGCGGGATTCTTACAAGCTAGAGAGCACGCAATTGGATTTTATCAATCTCAGGGTTGGCAAATCATTGATGAACCATATTCAATTGAAGGGATTGGGCCACATCGCTCAATGATGAAGAAATTTTAACTTAATTTATTGGCGCATACCATCGCGCTTTTGATATACCCGATGACCGTTCCAAATGTTAGAGGGAACATTGGGTTCCCTAAGACCGACCCGTGAAAAACGATGAATTTGGAGAATATTAACAAACCACATAATGAGACAGAAAACAGGGCACTAAAAGCCCCTGCCGCGTTTAATAACGCGTCAGCAAGAGTCTGTTTTGAGGTTTATTTTACTGTTAATAATAGCGTAGCATCGCATCAATCACATATCTTGGAGCAGGTTATGCCTGCAACTAGAATGGAAAGAGAGAACAGCGGGTTCTCTATGTAAAAAACTAAAGGAAGTAAAAAACATGAAAAATAGAAAAATAATGAGCGTGCTCTTGGCACTATTTCTAGCATTATCTGCTGTTACAGCAGTGAGCGGTGACGGATCCGACCCAAACGACCCATCTGATGGTGGAGCTGACTGGGACGGCGATGGTCTTACCAATGCTGAGGAACAAAGTCAAGGCACTAATATGAACAATGCTGATAGCGATGGCGATGGATTACCAGACGGATGGGAAGTCTCTAACGGACTAAACCCAACCAACGGTGGAGATGGCAATGCGGACCCTGATGGTGACGGATTAACCAACTCACAAGAGTATGCTTCGGGCACAAACCCGAACAATGCTGACACCGATGGCGACGGTAAGCCTGACAACTCCGATGCTTATCCAACAGATCCTAACGACGGTGAATATTCCGACTCCGATG
>JAQXFJ010000215.1 GCA_029250385.1 Candidatus Poseidoniaceae archaeon
TGGTGGGTTGAAATAACCACGCAAATAATCAATAAAGAAAGTCGACTCGCACAAACATGGTGGCTGAAATATTAGACGGTAAAGCATGTGCTGCTGCTGTAGAAGAGTCACTAAAAGAGCGCATCAATAAGTGTCAACACGCTGGAATTACACCACACATCGCGGTTATAATTGTTGGAGACGACCCTGCAAGCCATGTATATGTCGGCGCTAAAATCCGTGCCTGCCAACGGTTAGGAATCAAAAGCACTCACATTGAGATGCCGGAATCATCTAAAGAAACTGAACTTGTTGAAGTAATTAAGGAATTAAACAATGATGACTCGGTTCATGGAATCTTAATCCAGTCTCCGTTACCTAATCACATGAATGAAGAATTGCTCACCGATTTAATTGACCCGCTAAAAGATGTTGATGGTTTCCATCCAGTAAATCTAGGCAGGTTAGTTCAGTCACGAGATGACTGTTTGATTCCTTGCACTCCAAATGGGGTAATGCATTTACTTGACTGGGCTGGGATTGACACAAAAGGTAAGCAGGCATTAGTAATTGGTCGTTCAAGAAATGTTGGCATGCCACAAGCGATTTTACTAGCCTCTAAAGGAGCTGATGCAACTGTTACCATTGCACACTCAAGAACTTCAGACATCGCCAAACAATGTTTGGATGCAGACATAATAGTGGCGGCTGTTGGAAGGCCAAACATGGTCAAGAAATCATGGATAAAGCAAGGAGCAGTAGTTGTTGACGTAGGGATAAATAGAGTTGATGACGCAAATGCTAAGCGTGGTTATGTTCTTGTCGGTGATGTTGAGAAATCTGCCAACCAAGTTGCTTCATGGATCACTCCAGTCCCGGGTGGCGTTGGGCCGATGACTGTCGCTATGTTGATGGAAAATACCGTACGCTCGGCTGAATTTCGATTTTGAAGGTAAACATCATATCTACCTTACTTCTGTCTTCAATTATGGAGCAGGTAGCACCAAGACTGGCAAATGCCAGCAAGATTCTTACTGTTCTGGTGGCAATTGGAACGGCCGTCAACTTGAAACTAGATTTACTGAACAACACAGGATTATCTTTTGAAGAGTACATAGGATTTGGCCTTGCTACTGTATTGCTAGTAATTGGCATTATATCGTCTAGGGAGCGAAAAATACCCACATTATCTAACAGCCCTACGTTAGAACAACAACTTACTGCAATGGAAGAAACACCAACCAAATCCAATACCACCATCATACCAAATCAAATGGAAAACCTGCAAACAAAAAACATCATCGAAAGTATCATCGGTGCTAAGGCTGACATCAATGCCCAACAAATCGATAGTGCGATTGTAACCTTGAGTGCGGGGAAACTAGGTCAAGATGCAAAAATGATGGCTGAACAATTACCAGCACCCCACCGACATGCTGACCAGGTTCTGGATGTGCCAGTATTAGCGGTGAATCAAAAAATCATGGAAACCTCAACCAATGTCCCATTACCCTCTGGCAATGTTGATGCTGACACCCAACAAATCACTCCAGATTTACCAGACTTACCAGAAACAGCTGAAATTGAGGATAATTCTGCAACTAAACTATCATCAATATCTGAGATAGATTCGCTATTAAACGAGATACCTGTGCCTAAAAACCCTATAACTGAATCTCTCCCTGACCTATCTGAGTTAGATAAGTTCCTAGGTAGTGAAAATAATGATACATCTACACCTGAACTACCTAATCTAGATGACCTGTTTTAATCATAAGTTCAAATGTATCCAACACTTCGTCCTAACCATGTGGACGCAAGACTATGACCTTCACAGCCATTCAACCAATAGTGATGGCGAACATAGTGTTGATCATGTGGCAAAATTGATGGCGGTAAATGATGTTAAGAATTGGTCATTAACC
>JAQXFJ010000067.1 GCA_029250385.1 Candidatus Poseidoniaceae archaeon
GAAGCGAAAAGACAGTATAACGGAGCCTTAGTGAATGACTCGAGCCCCATGTTGTACAAGTCAAATTCCCGCCGAAGCGCCGCAGCGATTTTGCTAGTAATTATGTTCCTTTCAGCGGATGTTCTTGTTACTCAAATGGCAGTAGATTTATCGATTTTAGAGGAAGACAACGTGAATCAAACAAGAACAAGTTCAGTTACTTCTCGTTCTCAAGTCTACATCTCATCGCTGGATGTAAACTACAATTATGCTTTAGATTCTAATCTACTGATTGGAGAAAATTCTACAGATGAGGCTAGAGGTCTAATGAATTTCCCTAACGCGATTAATCCTAGTGATACAATTCAGGCAGCGACTCTATCACTGTTTTGTGTAAATAATGCGTCTCCGATGAGTGAAATTAATGCTTATGTCTCTTCCTTGGAATCACCTTGGAATGCCACTGAGTCGACATGGGTAAACTCGAATGCTACATTGTTTTGGCAACAGCAAGGTGCAGAAGCAATAGGGTCGGATAGAAGTGATTGGGAAACTCCAGCTTCGGAATCCCAGGTGGCATCTAGTGGAGTTTACAATTTCTCTTTCAATGTAACTAAACTTGTTCAACAAGACGCTGTATCAAATTCCTCATCGTTTGATTTTTTGTTATCAGCTTTGGGTGGAATGTTACAATGTGCCAAACCGTCTAACCAAACAACGTCATATCACCCTGTCTTGTTCATTGAGTCAGAGCAAATTTCTCCGGGTAACGGTGGTAATGTGACGCAAGACTTTGCAGTGGATGGTCTGCCTTTGATGTCGAGTGATGTACTATTACGAGCCGAAACGATTCCTACCCTATCTTACACTAATTTGACGGGTGAAAATGTTGAATTCCAACTTTCGCTTGGAGCAGATTTTCGAAATACAAGTGACCTTGGTTGGGTTTATTCTACAATTTCCGACCCGTTCATTGTAGGCGCCAATTCGGGTAACTATACCATTCCAGCAATTGATGAGCTGAGTGAAGGAACAATCGTTTATTACCGAATTAGGGCATTGGACAGCACAGGTATGATAGGTGAATGGACCAATGGAAATTTCCTATTGCCTTATCTCGATGTTGTCGATAACAGGGATGGTACTGCGACCATCTCAATAAGTGGCGATGATTTATTCCCTGGTGGTATGAAGATAATCGAAGATTCTGAACTGAATTCTTCAAATTCAGCGGCGGCGCTTGGTACGAACCATTACGTTAGCGTGGAATCTACCTTATCTACCGAATCTGTAGTGAAATATAGGATAAATTCTCATCTCATCGGTCTAAACTCTACTTCAAGTATATTATCGGCTGACTTAGAATTAACTAGAACCAGTCTCTCTGCATCACCTTCAAAATTATCTTTACATCAAAATGATGTCTTGGATTGGGTTGAAGATGAAGTCAGATGGAGGGAGATTTCATCGAACATGGACTGGCCTAATGGTCCAATTGGAGAAGGAGGTGCCTCAAATTCAATTTTGATGAGCGACCAAGTGTCTTCGAACTTTTTGTTCTCTGTTGAGGATTCAATTCAAAGTAATCTAGATAACGGTATACAAGAGGGTCTAGAAATGTCGCTAATTAGTAGGATTGGGAATGAAGCATATTCTTCTTCGTCAAACTATGCGAACTTCGGATCATCTGATAATCCAACTCCTGCTCTCCAACCAAAACTAAACCTAACTTACCTTTTGGGTCAAAGTAATAGTATCTCCTCTCCCGAATTACTGAGTCCGGTAGACGGGG
>JAQXFJ010000232.1 GCA_029250385.1 Candidatus Poseidoniaceae archaeon
TAATTTGCTTACTGACTTTGAACGAATAGATTTTGATATCGGCAAGATTGAATCTTGGCCTTATGTCACGGCTTTGAAGGTTGGAAGTTTAGATTTATCAAAGATAAGTTTAGTTGTAGAAAATACGAACCATCTAGACACAGAAATTAAGAAATTTGTCTCTAGTCAAAACATTTCTGATAACTTATTGAAGCGAAGAAATGGCATTACCAAACATTTGACTAAAGTACTAACAAATAAGTTCAGAGGTTCTAAGGTTACTACCTTTGGTTCCTTTGAATCAGGTCTTAGTTTAATCAACGGAGACATCGATCTGTGTTTACAATTCAACGGAGAAAAACCCAAAAAAGTTCTAAAGAAGATTGCGAGAATGCTTAATGAAGATGGCATGGATAATGTAAAATTAATTACTACTGCAAAAGTACCGATTGTCAAATTTATCGATAGCCAATCAAAAATCCCTGTCGATATTTCGATAAATAACAGTCTCGCCGTACACAACACCGAACTACTACGTAGATACTCAGCATTAGATTCTAGAGTGAAACCGTTCATTATTTCAATCAAATATTGGGCAAGAAACCGTGGCATTTCAGATGCGGCCATGGGTACGTTTTCTTCCTATGCATGGACCTTAATTGCGATTAATTATCTTCAATCATTAGAGCAGGAAGTGCTACCAAATTTGTTGAAAAAAGATAACATCGATACAGTTGATATCGACGGTACAAACTATGACATCGGGATGTTTCAAAATGAAGAATTAGGTTTCACCACTCGAAACAAGTCTACTACTGGAGAATTGGTGAGTGGATTCTTTGAGGTACTTGCCAAAGATTGGCCATGGAATAATGGAGTAATATCTGTTGGTTCCGGAAAAATATTATCCCGAAAAGAAAAGAATTGGGTTGCTACTAAACCATACATTAGCGACGCTATACAAGATTCTGAATTAAAGCGACTTGGCAAATTCGCACTACCCGTTGAAGACCCATTCGACAACAAACATGACTTGAGTAGAGTACTTGACGTCGAAGGGGTTTTTGAAATAAGAGACGAAGTAATAAGGGCCTATCAATTGATTTCAGAAAATACTGATTGGAGTATAATCACTGAAATCAAATACCCCGAAATAACCCCAAATGAGCCTAACCTTGACTTGTTTGAAGATTTAAGAAATCAAGATGACGACAAAACTAAGCATGATTTAAAGATACTATATGAACAACTAAAAGAGGTTGAAAAGAGTGTTTTGGTAAGGGAAAGTGAACGTAATGATGCGATCAAAATGTCCAAAGCATTACGAAGAAATGCTGAATTAGCCAAGGAACAATCTGGTTTATCTTCAGAACTAAGGCCAAGACGTTCTAAAATTGATGAATTACAAAGTAAGCGTGATTCCTCAAACAATCATTACATACCAGTACATTTCATTGAAGAAGAGCTCTCCAGAGTATATTCAATATTGACAACTGAAAACACAAGTCGAGTAGAACTGAACCTAGAAAAAGAAAAACAAATGTTTTCTTGGTTCTTTGAACTTCAGAGTATGTATGAACACTCCAAACTAGCTCGAAAGTACCATCGAGAGTTCCTGAAATTATTAGAACAACAGCAACATTCAATTGAGCATATCAAAAATATTAGACAAGAAATGATAGAAATTCAGTCTTTTGGAAAGTTTACTGATTTTGATGACTTGGCAATGAAATTACTAAGGGAACTAAATCCACTCAAAAGGGAGCGGAGAAACTTGAGGAGAGAAATTGGTCGCCTTGAGGCTTGGCTCAGGAAACAAACCCATTTTAACAATAACAAACGTTCGAAGCACAAAGGAAAGAGGAAAACATTCGTTGACAATCATAAAGTGAATGCGGTAAAAAGTAAGGTTGTTTCTGGGGATTCTTTCTCTTTGCAAGACTTAGAGGTTTTACTGAAAAACGGGGGATTAAGTTCCGTAAATAAAACCAAGACAACACACAGAAAGGGTAAAAATAAACACAAAAAAAATAATCATTCAGTTACTCCGCAAAGAGGTAAAAGAGGTAAATCTTCTAAAAATCAATAATACTAGGGGATGTTTTTATGAGTAATATTTCATGGATTCTAGGTCCAAAACCTGAGGATATGCCTGAAACCTGGAAGCTAAGAATTAGTCAACTGTTCAAGCAAGAGACTGGTGAATCATACACAGATTCCACTTTCAGAATGCTGCAAATACCTGAATGGAATGGTAACCGTCTATTGATTAATCATCAAGATTACCCCCATCCAAAATCATTGATCGGCGTTTTGTGGTCAAAACAAATATTTGATGACAGAGTGAGAATCGTTGCGTTAGTAATTGAAGAGCAACATCAGGGTCAAGGTCTTGGAACTAAAGTGATTAAAGAATTATTCACAACATCAAGAGAAATAGAAAGAAATACAATTCAATTGGAAGTACGGGTGTCAAATCTAAGGGCGCAAAAATTTTACCAACGGTTTGGGCTAAATATCCAACAGACCATCAATAATTACTATGCTGATGAAGATGGATATATGATGGTTGGAACAGTATAAAATTATACACCTAACCATTATGTCAAACCATGGAAGAGTTTGTGGTGTCTGACTTGTGCGAATCAAAGGACATCCAGAGCGTTGCTCTGCTTGACGGGGATGGTTTTGTCAAAGCAATCGAACCAAATCAAGAAAAAAATAATCATTTAATGTCACAGTTGGGTAATAATCTAAACAATTCAAAAGAATTTCAATCAACTACCTTGATTACTGATAAACATATTATTCTGGTGCAAAAACTAGAGAGAAACTACACCCTCATCGCCTTTTGTTTAGCAAAGTGTAATCTCGGCGCAATAAGGCATCAAATATCCGCCGCCACCGACAGACTGAATGCCTACCTCAAGGCAAGTTCAAGATAAGTTGATTAGTTCTGTGCGCAATGCAAAATATCAAGCATTAAATGGGGGATATCAGTCGCAAGGGAGTGTAAGGTGAGAATCTTACACAACAAGGTGAGTTTATCAATGGCAGAAATCAGTCAAGTTCTCGAAGAAAAGAAGAATATGGTTAACGAAAAAGCGACAGCTTTTCGTGAAACTCGAGATGAATGGAATAAGAAGTCAAAAACCCATTCAACCGCAAGAAATGAACTAAATGGAGAAGTTAAAGAACTAATTGTTCAAGTTCGTGAGCAAAGAGACATTCGAGAACAAATGAACGAATTAGTTAGAGAAAAGAAGCAAATTCGACAAGATGCAAACGTCAAAGTAAAGGAAATTAAATCTAAACTTGATGTGTCAAGAGGTGGTGCTCCAGAACAAGATAACCAAAGAGGGCGAAGAGGCCAAAAACCTGTCACTCCACACACACTAAAGCGTGAACTTCAGAGACTCGAAAGAGAGTTTGAGCAAGGCCGACACACCGGTAAAAATGAAACTAAGGTCATGAAAAGAATGAAAGAAATCAGTTCTTTACTCAAAAAGATGAACTCTGTTGATGACAAAAATGACGATATGAAATCTCTTCGAGATGACTTAAGGGCTGCCTTAGCAGAACAAGAGGAAGCACACGAAGAAGTACAAAATGCTGCTAATGCTGCTCAAGAGGCACATGAACTGATGCTTCAGTGGAACAAAGAAGTCGACAAGCAAAGAGAAAAGGCTGAATCATGCCACAGAGAATTACGTAAATCAAAGAAAGAAGCTGACAAAGCACACCATTTGTACATAGTATCTCTTCGTTGTTTACATTCTGCTCAAGATATGTTATCAGCAATGTCTGGTACCAGTAGCGGAAAAGGAAAATCCGGAGCAAGAGTTCAAGTTCAAGATTTGATGAGCAAACTTATGTCAGGAGACACATTATCTACCGAAGAACTTATGCAATTACAGAAATTTGACTGATGTCAAACATCAAATACCGTCTGTAATGAAGCAAATGTGAGGCATGACCATGATTAATCGAGAAGAGGTTGCTCAAATTGTTGACAACTATGACCGACTTAAACTGCGAATTGGCATGACTGCATCTCATTCGGCATTAGATATATGTGACGGAGCAATTGAAGAAGGATTCCCCACAGTAGCATACTGCAAAGAAGGACGTCACAAAACATATGCCAATTATTTCAAAACACATCGGACTAATTCTGGTCGAGTTGTAAGAGGAATGGTTGACAAAAGCATCATAATGTCTTCATTCAATGATGTCATGAATCCAGATATGCAAACAGAGATGCGTAAACGAAATGTGGTATACATTCCAAACCGTTCATTTACTTCTTATTCGACAATTGACGATGTTGAAAATACTTTCAAAGTACCATTATTTGGTTCTAGAAATATGCTGCGAATGGAGGAAAGAACTGAAGAGCAAGATTATTACTGGATCTTAGAAAAAGCCGGCCTCCCATTTCCAGAAGCAATAAGTAATCCAGAAGATATTGACTGTCTTGTAATTGTCAAATTACATCATGCTCAAAAGAAACTTGAAAGAGGTTTCTTCACCTGTGCATCGTTCACTGAATATAGTGAAAAATCTCAGGCTCTGCTCAAAGAAGGAGTAATTGATCAAGCGTCACTTGATGGAGCTAGGATTGAACGGTACGTTATTGGTCCAGTGTTTAATCTAAACTTCTTTTACAGCCCATTAGCAGAAGAGGGAGAGAAATTGGAACTCTTGGGTGTTGACTGGCGATTTGAATCATCGCTTGATGGCCATGTTCGACTTCCAGCTCCGCAACAAATGACAATGCCAATACATCAACAAATTCCTGAAATGACTGTTGTAGGACATAATACTGCGACTATTAGAGAATCATTACTCGAAAAAGCATTCGAACTTGGTGAGAAGTTTGTCAAAGCTAGCAAAGAGCACTATGACCCTGGAATAATTGGTCCCTTTTGTCTTCAAACCTGTATCGACAAGGATATGAATTACTACATTTATGATGTGGCTCCAAGATTAGGTGGTGGAACCAACGTACACGTTAATGTTGGCCATCCATATGGTAACGCCACATGGAGAAAGCCAATGTCTAGTGGCCGAAGAATCGCTATGGAACTGCGAATGGCTGCTGAGCAAGACAGACTTCTAGAAGTATTAACTTGAAATCAGTATACAAGATTAATTTCTTGCGTCTAACAAACTATAATTCCACTGACAGTTTACCCTTGAAAACTTGGGAAATATTGCTGTGTATATGCTACAGCATGCTCATGTGGATAACCTTGAGAAACTAGATTTTGATAATAATCTCTGGCAGGATCTGATTGACCAGTTGGCTGCTGATATTGTTGTGTAACATTAGATTCTGACTGATGGTTTACCGCAGGAATAATCTTGTCATGTGTGCTGTAATTGTTATGTTGGTTATGATATCCCATTTGACTTGGCACAGTAGTGCCCTCTCTATTCCTGCCGCGCAAGAACAGTAGCGACCCTAAAATGACCAAAATTAGAACACCGCCTCCAGCAATTGCCACTGTTCCAAATGATGAACTATCACTACTTGGAGGCAGACCCCATCTAGTTGGATCATCCGGATATCCATCTGCTCCATCTGAATAACTCCATTGGTTATCCTTATTGGAGTAGCCATCACCATCACTATCATAACAACCATTACGATCATTTGTGGAATTACCAATTACACTAGGACAAGCATCTGCACCAGAAGAAAGGTCCCATCCACTTGTTGGATCTGAGAACCCATCTGAATCAAAATCTGAGCATCCAGTTCGATCAACTGAGGAATCTCCTGCAACTTCTATACAATCATCAGACAATGGATAGCCCGGATTATCTCCATATCCATCACCGTCGATATCTGACCATTGTGTTGCATCTTGGGCAAAGACATCTCCGCCACTGTATTTTGTCCAAAATTCGTCTATATCTGAGTAACCATCACTATCACTGTCAATACAACCTTTACGGTCTTCGGTAGAATCACCAGCTATGTCTTTACAATAATCACCATTAAACCCATCTAGGTTATCACCAAACCCATCACCATCGGAATCCGCCCATTGGCTGGGTTCATTGATGAAATTATCAATTGCATCATACCAACCGTCCCCATCAAGGTCTGGACATCCATATGCTCCATTTTGGTTTGAATTTCCAAACTGTAGTGGACAAGTATCTTGTTCATTTTCGGCAATTGATTCTACATACTGACCAGGCCATCCATCAGGACGGTCCGTCCATGAAATGTTACCCCAATTATCACCTAATCCATC
>JAQXFJ010000238.1 GCA_029250385.1 Candidatus Poseidoniaceae archaeon
TAATGAGAAGAATATTGAGACGAGATACAGCATCATAATTGCCCCTACTAGGCTGCCAATCACCTTGTTGAAAGTTGGAGTTGGTCTAATGACTCTAGATGAGTAAATAATTAGCATACCGCCAGTGATAAACAGTGTGCCAAATGCGGCTTGGATGATTATACCGGTGTAAAATGCTTCAAACACCAGAGATATTGCACCAACAAACATTCCTTGCAACACAGCATAAATTGTCATCAATGCTCCAGGATTTTCAGGCCTCATGATAAACAGCATCATTGCCACTACAATTCCGCCGAGTAATCCTCCCCATGCCATGCCACTGATTACAGATGTATTTCCTGACGCTAATGCATCGAGTGCAACATATGCTGAAATGAATGCAGTAATTGTCACAATTCCAAGCAAGTAGGCAAGTTTGCCGATTGTACCTTGCAAAGTCATTGTGTTTTGTCCTTGAATATTGGACCAAAAATTTTGGGTCATAACCGGATTACTGGTAGAGTAGCGCATCTTTATCATACTCGCTAACGCTAAGTCCTTTGTCAATCTTACGATGTTATTTGTTGCCTTCAAGTTGTTCTTGATAGTATTCAGCAAGTTGGTCAATCGACCATCCACTGTCGAGATAACGTTGGATGACATCCTCAGTCCAGCCTGGGAATTTGGCTAATTCTTCAGGTGAGAACTTGCTACTTTCTTCGGTAGTTGGGCTTTCACCACTACCGTCGAGCACCGGCATTGCCCATGATTCAGTATCAACAGATTCAGAATTCTCTACTAACATCATTTCTTGCTCTTCAAGACTTACTAGATTTTTAGCCTCTATTGCCTTACTTTCTAATTGCTTTAGGATGATAAATGCGCCAACAGAAAAGATGGCTGCGACTATCATTACAATCAACATAGTATTCTTGCCAGTTTCATCATTTTCGCCATCGCTAGCATCAGCCAGTTCAGCTAGTTGATCGGCTGAGCATCCATCAAAGTCAGTCAATGCATCAGGTTCAGTATCTGGACACAAATCAAACTTATTTGGTATGGTGTCCATGTCATCATCTGCCTCTGGATCCACACTGTCATCATCTTGTGGCTCGGTTGGGGAGTTGCCAGATGAAAGGTCACAACCGTATTGGTCGGTATCTTTGATTCCATCTCCATCAGCGTCTTCCAAGTTTAGCGCATCATAAATGGCAACATTGGCAACGGATGTGTTGAGGGCTGTTCTTTGGGCCCAAGTAATCTCTATCGAATCAATAGCACAATCACCGTCAGTATCAGCTAACATTGGGTGGCTGCCTTGTTTTTGCTCATCCGTATTGTTGACTCCATCACCGTCAGAATCAAACATATCTTCAGTAACTCCTGAAGGCATGGTACGCTTGGTTCTGTTTAGTCCATTAGCAACTTCATATTTGTCAGTAAGTGAATCCTGATCAGTGTCTGTCACGTTGTCTAGGCGGTTCCAATCTGCATGCCATCCATCGAGGTAATATTGAGTAATAAGAGATGAATGAATGATGACTCCCATCTCACGGTTACGGTTCATGGCAGAACTACCCATGTTTATCGAGGAGACTAGTACGCTTTCCCCATCAACAATGATTCCTTTGTTGTGCAATTTAGCAACATCATCGTCTTCACCCATTACAATAGCAGAAGCATCTAATCCCTCGGTGCTATTCCAAACTTCATTGAA
>JAQXFJ010000071.1 GCA_029250385.1 Candidatus Poseidoniaceae archaeon
TGAACTGGCAGAATCTTCTTCCTCGGCCGAATCATCTGGCGATGTATCTGCATTATTATCGTCGTCATCAACAACTTGATCGCCAATATCGATAACGAAATTAATCAAAGAACTGTTACTATTTCCTGATGCATCTGAACCTGTAATTATCAGACCATAAGTGCCATCAGCCAAAATTGTCGTAATATATTGGTGATTTTTCTTTGTAGCAAACTCATCGGTAAAGATAACTACTCCGTCTAAAGATACCTCTTCAGTGGCGCTCTCGGAACTGTACCATGAAATCCTGGCTCTGCCATCATCCAATACTTCAACCGCTAGATTGAGCAGTTCTGGTGCCTCAGTATCGATGATTGATGCTGTGGTGAAATTAACTAATTCGGAGGTTATTTCCCCTATCGAAACCATACATTCGTACTCGACTCCTGATGATAAACCGGAGACTGTTGCGGTGTTAGTTAAATCTAGGCTGGTCCAATTTTCCATAACTGCTACTGTGGTTTGGCCTACCTCATTACAAGTTAAATCTCCAGATGCTGCCTGAGTTGTTGACCATTCTAAGATTGCTGAGTTTGCGGTACTACTGACATACTTGAAGCCGTAAATTTGCTGTGCAATCGCTGGCATTTCAAAGCCGGTTAGTTGTGCATAAACGTGCCCATTGACATCGTAAGAAGATAGCATTGCTTGTTGCCCATCGCCATCAAGAATAATATCGACAATATTTGGGTCGTAATCAATTCCATCATCGTCGGCTGGGTCAGCACCACCGCCAAGACGCCAAGTCTTGGCTGTTGCATCAACGTCACGCCACTTACCGGTTCCAAAACCATCTTGACTACCAATTACAATGATATAGCGATAGTTAGCAACATCACTACCAATCACATCTTTGCTGACTGTGAAAATGATGGTTTTATCATCGACACTTCCAGTCACATCAATGCCTCTTGCTGAGGTACTTCCGGTCTCTGCTTGCACTGATTGTACTGCACCAGGTTCCCCAGTGCCGCTGATTGCCACCTCCCATGCCCAGTCCGGATGAACTTCAGCATTAGCGCCGGTAAGCATCTCGGTTTCACCATAAGTTGTACCGCCTTGATCGACATAAATTTGCACTATTTGATGGCTAAAGCCATTAGATAGACTCCAAATATCTGTCATCTCATCCATTTCAATGATGAATTGGGCATTCCATGCGCTTTGCCTAACTGTGACTTTCTTAGCGTCCCATAAGCCACCGCCATTATCGGTTGCGAAATCGCTGGCCAGCGGATAGGTATAGTCGCCGTCGCCATTCTCATCACCAACTACATCATCCAATTCAAGTAAAGTAACCCACTCTTCCAAATCTGGTAAGACTAATTCTGCCGGTGCAGGTGGGGCAATTTCCATGTCTTCACCATCGCCATAAGATAGTGATGCTGCCCAAGAAGAAACCACCTTAATTCTGGTAGTATATCTTGGAGCAAGGCCGATATCTGCCCACGGTATTACAAATTCATAGACATCATCAACCGCACAATCCCCAAGTGAAGAAGTGCTAGTAAGCACCCATTGTTCAGAGTCTCCCGATTTGCCTTTTGCCTCAAACAAGTTCCACTTAGCCCGACCGTCTTCTCTAACGGTATCAAAATCAATTGCTACCATGTATTTGGCTGGAAAACCGAGGATCTGATTGCCGTAATAGGTGCGGAAATTTGTTTCCACTTCATTGAAGTTTACCGCGTTTGGCTGCATAAAATAGATAGCTAAATCAGGTTCATCAAACTGCGAATTGCGAGAAATTGCATCAAGTTCATCGGCGGTTACTGAATCAATGCGCATGAAGATATTACTCGAATCATAACCGACATAGAAATTGTCGATATCAAAATCACCGCCATCAACTGATGCATCATATTTAGCGGCACCATCCCATTCGCCGGGCAAGGCTATTCCGTCAATCATTGGCTCAATAATGCCGCCATAAGGCACTACAGGAGTTGCTGCTCCAGTCCACAAATCTTGTAGATAAGGCGGCAAATCTAGATTGATTGCTCGATAGATATTAGACAAATGAACCTTAAACAATACGTCCCAGTTCTCATCATAGCCACTGTCTTGGTCTAATCCATACCACCAAAACCAGTCACTACCTTCAGCAATATACAGTGATTCCCAAGCATTTGACAAACCTGGATGAGTTGGATTATCGGCTTGAAATCCGACTAATGCTTGACGCGCCTCGACTAATCTTTGCCAGCCTAAACTCTCTTCTGGCTCTCCAGCCCAAGTTCGCAAGGTCCCATCAATCCAAGACCCTGTGCCGATAGTTTCGATTTCAGGCAATATCGGCTCTGTCGATAGGAATTCGCTTGGAGTGGTGGTTACGATAGTTGGATGAGATGCTAAGCGTGAATACCACTCATGCATGAACGGACGAGCATTATCTTGATGTTGGAATTCAGACATAAACATCCAATTTTCTCCGTCAAGCGCAACTGTCAGCAAATGCTCGGAAGGGTCCTCACCAGCATCAAGTAATTGTTGACGAATATTATCGAGGTAGGCGATGAAATCTGACACTGCGGCTTCGGGAGTCATCGTCCCATACTGGAAAGCAATTCTGTCGGATATGACGCGGTCACGAAATACCACTGCAACCTCGCCGCCATCTTCACCAGTAACCTTCCACGGCGTCGCTAAATTACTTGCATCATCAACATCAATTAGATTGCCAGTGTTGTCGGTAGATTGGAGTAGAATTTCTTCATCACTAACCATCCACTGGATTCCAACATCAGCAACAGGCTCAACCATTGCGGGAGAAACCGCTTGCTCGCTTGGCCACATACCAGTTGGCCTAAAGCCAAGTTTTGCCTCAAACAAGTCCATACCGTTGACTAGATGGTCTTGAACGTCTACTGGCCAAGAGTCCTTGTTAACTCTGATACCATCTTCCATAGTCCAGCCATCCATCATCAACAGTGGCATAATTGGATGATAGTACGGCGTGGTAGTTAGCTCAATTTGGCCTTCAGCAGCTAGTTGACTATACATTGGTAGAACATTTGCCATGTGTTGATGTTGTCGATCAATAACGTACATCAAGTCAGTATGAGTATACTGGCCATTTTGCATGAATAAATCAATTAATCCTTGATCTCGGTGAGATATATCATATTCTCCCAAGACATAGTCAGGTGAAAATTGATACAAGTACCAAAGCACTTGTAAATCTAGATAATCTTGTGGAGATAGTAAGGTATCATCCATGATAGTTGCTGGTTTTAGATTATGCAGCGTCATATCATAAAGTTCTGAATACCTTGCACTAGATGGATAAAGCCATGATTGAATATGTCCCGTTTCAGAGACGTTGTAAATCCAGCCACTATTCCAGAAAGATTGGAATTGCATGGTGTGTAATTCTAAGGCGGTGGCGTTGGGATAATTTCCTTCTGGCCATGGTCGCTTTGCCATATCTGTATGGTCATCGAGGGTTTCATTTTCATAATAATCAACCAATTGTTCAATAAATGACGGAACTAAATTATAAGTTACTTTGGTGCCTGTTTGTGTAAGTATTCCCGGAGAATCCACATATTCGGTCATTGCGTGAACTCTTACCCACGGCATCTCGTAAGTATTTGTTAACTTATTCTTGTAATAAGGTT
>JAQXFJ010000246.1 GCA_029250385.1 Candidatus Poseidoniaceae archaeon
GGCAATTTAATACGGGCCATAGGCTTGTCTTGCGCCTCTTTCATGATCTCCAACATAGATCCTCCTTTGGAGAGGTTCATACCCATCTGCATATCCTTAACAGCACCCTTCAAACTAAAGTCGACAATAATAGACATATTCCACCCATCTAGGTAGAAATCATCGCTGGGCAATTTCAAGATTTCGTCACCGTCTTCCTCAATCTTAGGAGTCTCGACTTCCACAGGAGCGGCATCAACCTGGATATCCATACCTAGGTTGCCGAGGATATCTTCCATAGACTGTCCAGATTGAAACATTTTAGCCAAATTAGACAAGTCAAAATTGAAATTCACATCACCCTTTACCATCTTTTCAGCATCTAGGCCCATTTTATCAAACTGCGACTTAAACTGGCCCATTAAGGCCTTAATTTGCTGTTTACTCAATGACATTCCCATATTTTTGAACATCTCAACCATCCGGTCTATCATCTGCTCTTCCCAGTCATCAGCGGCACTCATAAAATCACACTACTTAACCATCGGTTACATAGTATCCAAAGAGTACACATATATCAACTTCACGAAAAAACCAGTCTAGGATAACAGTCTTCTTCTAATCCTAATAACACCAATTATCACCAATGCTATTACTGATAATGTCAATATATTTGAGAAAATCATTGCTTTGGAAGATATTGCAATCCCATAAATTAACCATAAAGAGAGGGATAATGCAACAATCATGAATGTCGGTAATGAGATTCCCTCATGGCGTTCATGTTTCCATACCTCTATTATCTGTGGGCCCCATGCAAGAACCCCAATAATGCCGGCCGCAACACCAATCGCTTCAATTACTAAAGAGGGCATTTAATCACCCACTTTTATTCCATTCCGCAGGCGGTTTTGAGAGTACGATTTTATCGATTCTGGCCCAGGGGATTTGTCTTGGCTTTGGCTCCCCAACCACGTGCATGTTGATGCAAGCACCTTGTGCTAGAGTGACATCAGCATTTTTTTTGCCGATTTTTATCAATGCTTTTGATGGCTGCTTATCAAATATTGCAAGAAATCCTCTTTTGTGACTCGCAGTTCCTGTAACTTCACATTCTCTTTGAGCAAAAATTGTATCAATATCTGAACCAAGGCCCAATTCAAAAACATCACCTTTGTTCATCAATCCGCCATGTAAATGAACTTCATCCCAAGTGTTGAATCCCTCTAAAGTTTCAATCAAGTCAAGATTTGGTTTACCAGGGTTGACAGCCTTGATGATGTCAAGAAAACCTTTCTCATTGACCATTTCTGCAGCAAGATCTTCTGGAATCCTTGGCCAATCTAAACGATGATGAGTCATGGCAACAATAACTCGGACATCTGGTTCTTCTTCGCTGGCTAACCCTAATCTCCGTTGGTGTAATTCAGCTAGCAATCTCGCCTTTCTAGCAATCCTATCAGCAACCCCGTCATGGCTATGCTCATCACCATTCTTTCGCTTTTGGATAAAATGATGCTCTTTGTTAATTCTAAAGGAGCCTGCCCAATGTTTTTGTTCTACTATTAGTATAGAATTACCACCGATAATCACCATATCGATTTCTCTCCGACCTCCATCGGGGTCAGGAATCCTAACAGATTCGTAAATTTTCCAACCATTGTCGCGCCCAGCGGCTCTAGATAGTTTCGCCAAACGCATTTCAGCTAAGTCGCCGGCCCGATGGATGTCGTCGGGAGGGTATTTCTTGCGCCTCTCCAGTAACCATGTTAAGCGCTTTAGAAAACTCATGAAGACACCTTATAACAATTCAGCAACACTATTCACAATAATATGCGGGCGTTGTTCTGCCCCCTCTTCTAATTGATTTACATCAGCCATTGTAGCTTCTCCAGATAGTACGAGGACGCCAACACATCCTGCGCGATTAGCCATCGCGATATCAGTATACAACCGATCGCCAACCATTGCACACCGTTCTGGTTGCAATCCTAATTCCTCAATCTTGTGTAATATCATGCCCGCATTTGGTTTTCCAGTAATGTGCTCAGGATCTTTTCCTGTAGTCACCTTGAACATTGCAAGATAGGCACCAACATCAGGCAATCCACCATCAGGTGAAGGGCAGACCATGTCTGGATGGCTAGCCACCAACGGAATCCCAGTATGAAGGAAAATACTTGCTTGAGCTATCTTATCATAAGATATTTCAGTGTCATATCCAAGCACGACATATTGAGGTTCTGAACTATTTGTCGTAATACCTTCCTGCTCTAACATTTCCCGCATGCCCTCAGTCCCAACCAACCAAGTTTGGGAAATGTTAGCATTTTTCAGCCATGATAACAGGTCGTGTGTTGAGAGTAATACATCCTCTTTGGTTGCTGGGATTCCAAAACCCTCTAACTTATTCAAATACTGGCTTACTGACCTACTAGAGTTATTGGATAAGAAAAACCGCTTAATTCCTTTATTTTGACATCTGTTGAGAAAATCAATTGCCCCGGGGATGAGCTCGCCACCAAGATAAATCGTTCCATCAAGGTCGAGAAACACCGCATCAATTTCAGATAGGCTTGCATCCATTTAATCACCTAAAACATTAGTGTTTTGAACATGAACCAAGGTGAATGCAGATTTTCTTGCGCCTCTTTTGAAGCGATCATTTCAGTCATCATTTCTTGAATAACCGGTTTCTTACTAGCCTTGCCGACAAACCAATTTAGTAACCATTTTTTCCTACTTAATTTTTGCATACGATAGGAATTAGTTAATTCTGGACCCAACATTGCCCACATTTCCTCTTGATATTGTTCAGGGGATTTACCTGCTAGTATGTGGTTGGCGGCTAACTCTCCAGTAACAAGCGCATTTCCTACACCCTCGCCAGAAAACGGATCAACAAGAGAAGCAGAATCGCCAACTAGGCGAATCCCATTCATACTTGCTCGGCGAGGCTGATTTTTCTCTTTCTTTCTAGGCGACCCAAACGGCAGTTGCCATCCTTTACCGCTACCTTTAATCATTTCAGAATTAGCAAATCGTTCTTTGAAAACAGGATGGTTCTCAATAACATCTTTTTGCAATGCTTTGAGCTTCTTTTTCTCTTTCTTCAATAGATTAATCACCATTCCCACTCCAACATTCACGACGTCTTCAGAGACAGGGAAAATCCAGAAATAACCCGGAATAATTGAATCAACAAAATGAATTTCAATGTCTCCTATGCCGCCAGAACATCCCTCAACATTACGCCAATATTCTCGATATCCACCGCAATAGTGAGTATTGTCGACCATTTCTTCGGAAAAGGATTCTTTGACAACAGCTTTAGCTACAGGGCATTGATACCCAGCAGCACCAACAATCTCCTTGGAAAAGTAAGTTCGCTGCTCGCCCCCTCTCCCACCAATAGTAACTGTAACACCATGTGCATGACGCATGTTTCCTGTACCCACTCCGGGGTCATCTCCACCATTCCCGTTGTCGAATAAAACATCTTTTACCGCACAATCTTGAATCACCATGCCACCACTTTCTCTAACGAGGTGTTGGCATCTATCGAATAATAAGTGGTCAAATTGTATCCTTGGCAATGCATATCCTGCTTCTAATCGTTGAACATCTTCTTCTGGTAATGCGACTCTGACAGTGTTTCCTTTAGGTGAGGAAAACTTGATTCCAGTCACCCTAAAATGGGGGCTATTTTCCAAGGCTTCTTTGACTCCTAATGCCTTTACATGGCTTAATGATTTGCCACCAACAGCATCACCACAAATCTTATCGCGCGGCCAAACCCCTTTCTCTAGTAACAGCACCGATTTACCAGCCATTGCTAGATATCCGGCGGCCGCCGAGCCGCCTGGTCCACCACCAACAACTATCGCGTCAAAAGTGCTATTGTCATCAGGAACTTCTCCCGTAGTGATGGGCAACTCCCATGAATTGGTTGTCTGAGCCATAGTAACACGAACAGCAAGCACCCTTTGAGGCTTATCTTTCAATTAGTAATTAATTAGAGTTTTAACCATCACTATAATGCACCCGAAATTATTGGGAATATTATGTCCGAAGCCCAAACTACAGCGGCATTGGACAACTTAGAACTGAATGCAACACCAGAACAACGTAAGATCGCTATTTTTGCCCTACTTGCAGTAACCTTAGTTTGGGGTGCAACTTTCATTTGGATGAAACAGGCATTGGATTCTCTAGATGCTGAAAAGTCCTCTCTGGGCACTAACGGAGTTGTTGCAGTCTTAGTATTTGCCCGATTTGCGATTGCTGCATTGATGATGTTGATATTTTTTAAGAAAGCTAGGCAATCACTTTCTGATAAGCAAATTTGGCAAGATGGCATCGTGCTGGGAATTCTTATGTTTGTAGCCTATTTGTCACAAATGATTGGTTTAGATAACATAGATCCATCAGTTTCGGCATTTTTAACTTCGCTTTATGTAGTTTTTACGGCCTTAATTTCCTCAGCATACAATCTAAAACCTCCTACAAAGATAATGATAATCGGCGTCTCATTGGCCACTTTCGGTGCAGGGTTTATCCAGGGCCCCCCGCATCTAACATGGGGGATGGCAGAATTCATCACTGTATTTTGCGCTCTTATCTTCGCGCTTCATATTCTATTTACTCAACATATAACTTCTAGAAGAGACCCGATTGGCGTATCTACGACTTCATTTATTATCGTCTCACTTTGTTCTGCCATCACAGTATTTGTTCTTGGAGATGGAACAAATAGCGAACAGTGGAATCTGATATTTTCAGACGGAGTAATTATTCCTGTACTACTACTGGGTGTAGGTGGCTCTTTTTTCTGTCTATTATTTTTGAACCTCTACCAGCGTTACTTACATCCGATTCAAGCAGCAATAATTTATGCTTTGGAACCTGTTTGGGCAACATTATACGGCCTCGGTATAGATATGGTTGATTGGAGCATATGGATATTAGTTGGCGGAGGTTCACTATTCATTGGCAATATCATTGTTGAGTTCTTTTCTGGTGATGAAGAAATCTCAGAATAATAGGATTTTTCCATCGCATCGTTCAAAGTCTACCCAGTATTGGCATGGCTGAGGACAACAAATTGTCAGAAGAATCACAACCAAAATTAACCGGATTTGGCAGTAAGGCAGTACACTCAGGAACCAATCATGTTGGCGATGCTGTCAATACTCCAATTTTTCAATCATCAACCTACAAGTTAACCGATGAGAGGTATGCAGGATGGGCTGCTGGAGCACACCACGCGTTACTCTATACTAGAATAACCTCAGTTAATGCAGAAGCAGTAATCAAAAAAATATGCTCACTAGAAGGCGCTGAGGATGGAGAAGTTTTTTCTTCTGGTATGGCTGCAATATCTTCCACACTAATGGCGCTGTTATCATCGGGTGATCACGTAGTTGCATCAGCTGACGTATATGGGGGGACATACGGATTATTGACTGAAGAATTTCCACGATTTGGCATAGAAGTAACTATGGCCGACATGACTGATGTTAGTTCATATGAAGCAGCAATTCAAGATAATACCAAGGTGCTGTATATTGAAACATTAACCAATCCGGTGTTGAAAGTTTGTGACGTTGAAGCAATGGCTACGTTAGCAAAGAAACACGGGCTAATCTGTATAATTGATAACACCTTCACATCCCCATGGGGTTGCCAGCCGTTGTCTTTTGGCGCAGATTTGGTAATACATTCGACTACTAAGTACTTGGGTGGTCATTCAGATATTATCGGCGGTGCAGTAGTCGGCTCCCGTGAACATATAGAGAAAATATTCCATCGAAAAGTGCATTTTGGCGGTAGTGCAGATCCAAATTCATGTTTCTTGTTAGAGCGCGGAATGAGAACACTGCATGTTAGAATGCCAAAAATATGTGATAATGCCGCAGA
>JAQXFJ010000078.1 GCA_029250385.1 Candidatus Poseidoniaceae archaeon
GTTTTTGGTCTTCTCTTCATCTTCATTGTAGGCATAGATATCGAGTTTATTTCGACAGTTATTGCCTTCACCCGGAGTTACATCTGTACAATCATCATCAATTTGCGGATAGGACAATATTACCTCGACTTTTCTTATTGTATTGCCTTGTTCTTTGTCATAAAATACCGGCATTTCAAAGTCTAGTTCTTCTGGATCATTAGAATTTGCACCACTAATTTGCCAATCTGAGTCGGCCCAATGTCCGTAAAACGAAACATAAACTTTGATTTTATCACCATCCATGCCACCAACGTTGTTGGTTACTGAGAGGTTGATTTGATATTCACCGGGGGCAACATCTTTCCATTCAGCATTTTCACCGGTCAAATCAGCATCGTTTTCGGTATTACCATCGCCATCTGAATCAACTTCTAAGTCTAAATCCCACGAGAACTCGGAAATGTATTGCCCATCACCACCAGCATCACTATCCGATGCGGATAACTGCACATCCCTAACGTCTTGAATTTCTCTGTCAGAACCCGGGTCTTTGTCCATTGCGCAAATCCACAACATGATGTCACGGGTATTGTCAATTTCGTCATATTCACAGTCTTCCTCATCGGTGTATTGAGTTATTTCAGCTGTTGGAGAGCCAACAGGGGCTTCAGAAACGGTGATATCTTTGGTTTGACTATTACTTTTTGAACCTGAAACCACAGTCAAAGTTACGCTGTAAGTGCCCTCAACTTCCCAACTACAGGAGACCTTTTGGCCAGTTTTATCAGCCGAGCCGTCACCGTCACAATCCCAACTGTAAGTCAAGGAACCGTCGCTAGGCAGGGAACTAGAGCCATCTAGTTGAACACTGTCTCCGGTTCTTATGTTGCTTTGAGGTGAATAGGAAAACACTGCAGTAACTGATACTTCGCTATCATCATCACCTGCAAGAATACATCCAGATAGGCTTGCTGTCATCATCACCAGAGCAATCAGCAAAGGCTGAAAATGAGTCTTCATAAGTCCACTGAGGTGTTCACCCATGAAAAGTGCTTCCACGAAATGTCCGATTTCAAAAGGAAAATAGGGAACTCTGTTTATTCCCGGCGATTAATTCCTTGGCGTTCCAGCCAAAAGCCTCGGTAATTCTGCCAAGGGCAGCTGCTAAACGCTCAGCATAGAAGTTACCATCATATTGACCAATGCCGCCATCTTCTTCTGATTCAAGCCATGGTTCAACAACCATTGGTGAGCGAGAAGCATCGGTTACCACATATGAGACTTTCATACCCGAGGTAAACCCAAGTCCAAGCGCAATACGCGCTTTTGCTACTCTGACTTGAGCCATACTGTCTGGATTGGCGTAATTTTTGGAAAAATCAACACTACCATCTTTCTTGACTTGGCCCTTACAAGACTTTGCCAAGATAAGTTCGGTTGCATCAACTTCATTATTTTTCAGCGCCTTTACCCGCTCGAGCGCACAGCTGACAATCTCTTGCTCTTGGTCTGCTAGAGCGTAGGTGAACAATTGCTTCATAGCCTTAGTCAAATAAGCAAATGAATCGGTTCTCTGGGTTTCATAACCACGAATTAGCATCTCATTATTAGGATAAACAACTTGACCCACATAACGCTTCTTAGCACCGTGGGAAAAGAATACAGAAAGCCCTTTTTCGTATTCCAGAATTGCTGAATCTTTACTGTACCTCTCGGCAATTTCTAGACCAAAATCAATCATGCTTTGTTTAGCATCATTCCATGCTTCCAGTTTTGCTATCGCTGCCTTGTTGCCACTTGCTGCTGCTTCATGTTCTTCAGGTTTAATTGTCGCCGGTGAGCCTTCTGGTACCGGTGAGCGAACAAATATTGAATCGGTGTCTGAGTAGACAACATGATGTCCTTCTGCGTCTAATTGAGCAATGATATCTTTGATGTTAAACCTAGCCCAGGCTGTAATTGATGAACCTAAGTCACGATGGGTGAAACGATAAAATCCGCTGGCAAATACTCCGTAAAAAGTATTCATTAGGATCTTAACCGCATACTGCATTGAATCATGAAACATTATCCCTGCTGAGTCTTCGGTTTGTTTGGCGGTTTTCAATTCCGCTTTGTGAATATCACGTTGAGCCATGAGGTTTTCGAGCAATGTTGGAACGAGACCTTTGCGAACGCTTTGATGACGGAATCTAGCACCTGTTGGCGCAACGTGTACAGGCTCACCGTCTGCTGGTTGGTCTGACTGTATCGGGTCAATTCGGGTAGTGTAACAGACGTTACTACCGATCATAATTGAGGGATACATACTCTTGAAATCAAGTACAGCAATCCACGGATGGAGGCCCGCATCGACATCGTGAACATAACCACCGGTAATTTGACCTTCTTTGGGCTCTGCTGAACCTGTTAAAGGAACTGCGACATTTTCCCGATCTGCCAATCTGATAATCAATGAATCTACTAATTGGCTGGAACTGCCGTTAGCGGCAGTATCAAAACTGACTTTCGCGACTGCTGCAGTTGCTTCCTTTCGTCTAATAGCTTGTAATTCTTCAAGTATATCTAACGGTAATTCAGCATCACGGATACAATACTCCATCACGACATCTGGTCTTGCGGCCCATTCATCATCCATTTTAGAGGCATCAACGTCCATTTTATGTCGATCAGAATCATCTGGAAACAACAATTTTGCTACGTAAGATAAGGTTTCTCTTTGTGGACGAATAGTCATACGGGTTTGCCACCAAGCATCAACAACGCTACGCCCAGCAACATTCCACGCACGGTTACTTTGCCGCTTTGGCATCAATCCAGTTCTGCCTCGCTTGTATTCTGACTCAGATTGTTCTACTCTACCCCAACCAAATAATGCTGCCTTGCGACGCCATCCACCTTTTTTACTCAACTCTTCAGTTCGGTCACGTAGTCTGGGCAAGTCAAAATTATCAATATTATAGCCAGTAATAATATCTGGGTCTTGCGACCTTACAATTAGCGTAAGTTGTTCTAAAATATGAGCCTCATCGCCTTCTAAGGCATACTTTTGACGAACGCCAGTCCCCATATCTTCGATCCAAGCCGCAGCACACAGCACTGCTTCGTATTTGATACTGGTTTCAAGGTCAAATGAAAATACTTTGAATGGTACTTGAAATGCTTCCGTAGCGGATAACTGGTCGATACTGCACGCTACTGTAACATCAACGCTGTAGCGGCCTGCTCCACCTGCAGCTCGAACCTTTACGCTCTGTTCTTGGTTATTGTTTGGTGTATCAATGGTATCAATTATCTCACCTTTAGCCTGAATATGCATGCTTAAATCTGAGTCGAGAAATAATCGGTTGAGAAATGGAATGTCACCAGAATAAATCCCCCAACTTTGCTTTGCTAGACTTTTACGCAAGTTTGGCACCACATATGGTTGCCGAGCAGTAACTTGCCAAATTGGCCTCATACCTAGGTCAGTCAGTTTCATCACCGGTCCAGTGACTTTCACTACGTCCTCTTTTTCTTCGATTAATTTTAATCGGTCGGTTACCGATTGAGGTATTGCTTGCCCTTCTTGCCAAGCGGTTAGAGGCGTAATTTCAAAACTGGGTTGCACGCCTTTGATTAGTAAACAAACAGAACGGCCATCTTCACAGCGGCCAAATACTTCCAAAATAGTTTGATGTTCATCAGTCCCCGAACCGTCTAGAGAGTGGTACCGCCCACTGATAATTCCGAGTCTGCCGTTGAACTGCATGGCTCTGCCTAACATGAGCAGGACCGAGCCCTACTATTGCACTTCGTATTGACTCATAGTTTCAGAAAATGCTGCTGGGCTTCAAGGGTTTTTTCATCGGGCTGGTGCTTGGCTAACTCACGTTCTGCCAATTTCTTAACGTCAATTTTTTGCATAAATAGCGAGAAGACGAATATTGGCAACATCATAACGAAAGTCTTCACTTCAACTGGCTCAAAGGTAGAAACTTGATTACTGGTCGCCAATAATCCGGCTAGAATCAATCCATAGGCAGCAAAGATTGCTGAGAATATACTGGGTAATATCCGGTTTAGCCCCATCGTGAAAAACAATGCTGCCAGTGCGGCTACACCGCTCCATAATTCACTTCTCTCAACATCGAAACCATAATTGTTCAAAGTTTGAATACCAGTGGAAAAGGTGATGAAAATAAAGGCAGAGGTAAGCAGTCTTGTGCTCATCATTACTAAAGCAGAGAGGATGAATCCAAACAGCAAACAAATTATTCCAGTCGTTTGTAATGGGGTTAACGCAATGCCAAGTTGTTCAACTGTCGGCAAAATAATCGGCGACATAACATAGCCAATTGCTGCGCCAATCACCATAGTAACGATCTGAAGTCTCCGATGGCCTTGGAAAAATAAAATCAGCGATAATATTGCTACTGGAAGAGCAAGTACTGGGCCAACCTCATCCATTTTTGTCGCCAATTCACTAGATAACTGGTCTATCTCCATAGGCTAACACTTTGTCCTAGATTAGAGGTATAATGATATTTACTCGAAAAATCAGTGTTTGATTACCAATATCAAACAGTAATGATTGAAAGCCGAATTTCTATGGCTTGTATGTTGAGGGTGCAGAATGACAGATGAAATCGACTGGGACAGCCTAACATTTTCGCTTACTCCAACCGATAACATGTACATCGCCGAGACTCAGATGGATGAAGCTTGGATGCCTGGAGACATGTTGCCATATGGTGACATGAAAATCTCCCCAGCTGCTGGGGTGTTAAATTATGGACAAGGATTATTTGAAGGTATGAAAGCATATCGAACCTCAAAAGGTCGTGTTGTGTTCTTTAGACCAGAAGAGAATGCAAGAAGAATGCAGAGAGGCGCAGACCGACTAAAGATGCCACCAGTGCCGGAGTCTATCTTTATTGACGCTGTTGAACAATGTGTGCAAGCTAACTTACGCTGGCTGCCGCCAATGGGCAAAGGCGCAATGTATGTCAGACCACTGCTGATGGGTTCAGGTCCAATTCTAGGCGTTGCACCCGCACCGTTTTACCGATTCTTGGTGTACGTAACTCCGGTAGGACCATACTTCAAAGGCGGCGTTAAAGCGATTGATTTACTAATTTCTGATATCCATCATAGAGCCGCACCTGGAGGCTCTGGTGGTGTCAAAGCAATCGGCAATTACGCACCAGGTATGAAGCCGAGTAAAGACGCTAAGGCGAAAGGATACGCGGAAATAATCTACCTTGATGCTCAAACTCATTCATGTATCGAAGAAGTCGGGGCGGCTAACTTCTTTTGTGTCAAAGATGGCGTCCTTTACACACCTGAATTAACTGGCACAATTTTGCCAGGAATCACCCGGAACAGCATCATCCAACTTGCCAGGCATGCGGGAATTGAAGTTCATGAAACTAGGGTTACTGCAGAGTTTGCTATGAGTGCTGATGAAGCATTTTGCTGCGGTACTGCAGCGGTAATTTCACCGATTGGCTCAATTACCCAAGGCGAAGAAAAGGCCACCTATGGAGCAGGGAAGCCTGGAGAAATAACTCAAATGTTGTATAATCACTTGGTTGGAATTCAAAATGAAACCAAAGAAGATACCTTTGGCTGGCTGCATGAAGTACCGCTATGATTAGCGCTTCTTGAAACTAGATCGCTTCTTTGAACTAGGCTTTTGACTGCCTGAGCCACGTGACTTTCTTTGAGACCTCGCTCGCCTGTCGCCGGTTTTTGGACCTTCAGCGATTCTTTGAGCTTCAGTATTTTTCACATCTTTTTGCATTTGGCGCCATTCTGCACCAATCATTTGGAGAATCTCTTCTTTATTGCTGGCACCAATCGATTTTTTAGCACCACTTAGTGAAACCCAAAGTCGTCCTTCTTTGCCATACGGTCTATTTGGATGAGAGATTTGTTCCTCGCGTTTAATCTTCTTTAGCCCGACTTTACGGGCAGCATAGAACAATGAATCCAAATCTGGTTTGAGCACTGAGGAATCTCTTGGTACTCTTCTTCCACTACGGCGTGAGGTCTTGGCATCAAAATAACCAGGCCAAATAGAAAGTCTGTCGGGATTGTGGTCCATCTTCTCACCTTGGCGCAAAGAACGCAGTCTGCATTCACTCAACTAGTACGCCGTTGATGACTCCATCCTTACCTGGACGGGAAGTAATTCGAACTCGACCTTTGTCGGTTTCGATAATTGCACCCTTAACTAGAACGTTTCTACGGACATAGTTAGGGTCAGATTCGTTTTCAACAACGTTTTCAATGGTTCCAAGAGTAGTTTTACCAGTTTTTGGATCGTTGATTGAAACCTTGTTAGCAGCGAGTACACGAACTAGAGTGTTGCCACCTGTTCTGCGGTAAATCTTTCTTTTTGGCTCTCCAATAAGTGCCATTTGTTTCTCGGTTGATATCTCGGTTGACCGCTTACCGCGAGCCTGTACCTTTCGACCACCGCTAGGTTTTCTACGTGAAATTCCGTGCCATTGAGCCATAGTAATGCTTCCTTGCAATTCACACCGACTGGCGAGGGATATATGAAATCAACCCTCACTGGCAAATTGTTGCTAATTGTGAAATTATCTTACCGTCAGTTGTTTCTAATGTCGCAATTAACTCATCGCCAACCAATAATTGGGCAACTCCTGCAGGTGTGCCAGTGAACAGATAGTCTCCAGCAACAACCGGTGCCCATTCCAACAAACTGTCCATCTGTTGCTTTGGGCTAATACTCATCGAAGAGAGGTTCGAGGTTTGTTTTATGATTCCATTGACGCTCAAATTAATCAAGTATCCCCCAGCAACCAGGTCGTTAAATTCACCATCAAAGGCAACAAAGCCACCAACAACTGCACTACCTCTGAAACACTTTCCTCTAGTCCAAGGTAACTGTTCACTACGTAACTGAGATTGTGTGTCGCGGTCGGTTAAATCAAGTCCTATTGCCACAGCCTCGGGTTGCAAATTATTGCCAAGGCGAATTACACATTCTACTTCATGATGAACAGAACCAGGATGAGTTGATACTTGGATTGGACCAGTGCGTTGAAGACAATTATTTGGTTTAACAAAAAATACCGGCTCAGCGGGTTGCTGGTTCCCTAATTCTGTTGCATGCTTAGCGAAAGTACGGATTGCACACCATAGAGCCATAATCACTCCAACGAGAACCAGCACATCAATACCTACCCAAAGACAACTGTCAAAAACCATCAGTTTAACCGGTCGAATATGAGCAAGGATTGGAGCATTCGTAAGCGACGCCCGGTACGAAGAAAGAACATTGCACCACTGCTCAAAGCGCTAGAATCCTCGCTTGGGATTGACCTATCAGTCGATGGGGCTTTTTTAGAAATGGCTGAGTACGGCCCGTGGCAGATGGTTTTTGTTGACAAAGTTGCCAAAGCAATCGAAGTGAAAAACAGCGATAATGAGCGTTTTACATTTTTGACCTTGAGGGGATTTTTAGAGCATAGCGACGCGGCCAAATGGGTAGATGTCGATCATGGTGCAATTCCGTTTTTGATGAATGGTGCTGATTGTATGGTGGCTGGAGTTCAAGCTGCGGATGAAGATATTGCAGTGGGTGAATTAGTGTGGATTCGCGACATGACGCACAAGAAGCCGCTCGCTATTGGATGGTCAACCATGGAAGGTCAAGAAATGGCA
>JAQXFJ010000295.1 GCA_029250385.1 Candidatus Poseidoniaceae archaeon
ATCGGCACCGCCAAGCAAGGGACCACCATCGGGACCTCCTAGCGAAGCGCCTAGCAGACCACCTTCAGGCCCACCACCAGCACCGCCAAGCAAGGGACCTCCAACAGGACCTCCTAGTGAAGCGCCCCCCCCACCTAGTTCCAGTGGGCCAGAAAGTGACGCTCCGGTTGAGACGGTCGAACCAGAAGTGCCTGAACAGGTAAATGAGGATAACAACGGCTCTGAAGAAAACGATTCTAATGAAGTGGCTAATGATGCCAAAAACTCTGAACTAGAAGAAGACGTCAAACATAACGAGGAATCTAATGAACAAGATGATGCTGAACCTATGGAGGCTGAAGCAGAGGAAGTGCCCGATGAGGAACTCACAAGCGGTGAGGAAAATAATAACGCTGAAAGTGAGGGAGATATTCAACAAAAAGAAGCCGAGATTGCAAGACTTGCTGCGGAAGTAGAACGGCTAAGAAGTTCTATGATTGGAGCTGCAGAAGTGATTGAAGAGTTAGAAAATCCACCTATGCCGCCTATTATTGAGGAAGATGTGGTTATTGGTGCGCATACTGTTGCCGACATAGCTAGAATGGCTAGGCAATTAGATCGTGATGAACTAGTTAGAGCCTCAATGGGCGCAATTGCTATGCTCCACCCGGAAAGCCCCGAAGTATTAATCTCGACAAAGCACAGCGCAATGTTACCAAGAATGAACGAGAAAGACATCTGTGCCGGTAAATTAGGTGGAAAGGCCCCAAGAGGAGCTCCGGAAGATTGGCGAGTTCTAGAAGTGCTACTTGCGTCTGCTAGTTTAGTAACTGGCGGCCCAGCAGCAGTAATTCACGCTCATGGACCTTACACAACAGCGGTAAGTTGTGAGCAAGATTTAGTCCTAATGCAGCCAATCGACGAGATTGGGAAAGAGCAAATTGGGAAAATTATCATTGTTGACCCAGACTCTGAAAACCCTGAAGAATTCCTTCGTCAAGTCGCTGAGGCTTTGCAGCAGGGCGGAATGAGATGCGTTGTGGTTAGAGGTAAAGGGTCTTATGCTGTGGGAGCAGATTTGGATCAAGCATGGGCAAATGCCGCAATGCTAGAACATAGTATGAAGATTGTAATGCTAGCCAGGCAAGCTAATCTCAAAGTATGACAGAAACAGGAATTGATAAACGCTGATGAGAACCAAAATTCATGAGCGAGCGGCCTAAAATTGCTGTGTCTGCGTGTCTAGTAGGGCAGAAAGTTAGACACAATGGTGATGCCGCAGAATCTAGAGTATTGACTACAGAGTGGGCTAATTATCTAGAAATATTGCCAATATGTCCTGAAATTGGCATAGGAATGGAAGTGCCAAGGTCAAAAATTAGATTAACAAAAATTGATGGGAAATTAGGCTTGGTAAATCCAAATGATGGAGAAGATTTCACCAATAAAATGCTTTCATATGCTGAAACACAGTCAGATTTGTTAGCTTTTGAGGGTATTTGTGGATTTGTTTTTAATAACGATTCGGCAAGCTGCGGATTAGAGTCTGTCAACGTTTATCATGACGATAACCCCACACCAACACAGAATGGGCGGGGCCTATTTGCTATGGTCTTCACGTCGCTTAACCCACACATCCCGGTAATCAATGAAGCACGCCTGTCTGACCCGCGCCAAGCCGAACATTTCCTTGCCCGCGTGCATTTCCATAATGAATGGAAAAAGAGTGGGCAAAAGGGTTGGGATGCTGGTAAAATTATGCGCTTCCACAACGAGAACAAATTGTTCTTACTTAGCCGAGCGCCCCTAATGAAAAGGCTTCTAGGAAGGCTAATTGCCACCAGGTTTGACGAAGGAACCCATCCTGAGAATGTCGCTTTAGAATATATTACTGAGGCCCAAAAAGGACTTCAAACATTGACTAAGAACGGGAGGATTGCCCACACTATGGAGAGAGTTTTTGGCCGATTCTCTAACCAATTATCTAAAACAGAAAAGCAAGAAGTTGTCAAATTGATTCATGGATTTAGAGAAGGTGTTTTACCAAGATCTGCCCCACTCGATATGCTTAACCAGTACCTAACAAGATACAACATGGATGATAAGAATCTAAACAGATTCATCACTTCAGTTCCTTTAGAAATGGAATTAATGGCTAATGTTTAGTCAAATTTGTATTTGTACCTTTGATTCCAGAACTCTAGTTGGATAAACTTGGAGGTCTTTCTGTTTGGACAGCTTACCAACAACTTTTCCAAACGGAGGGAATAGCGGGAATGGTGCCCATTCAACCAATTCGCCATCGGCAATTTGGTGTGTTGTTTGATGTAATGGACAACGTATACAATCATCCTTGATTTTACCGCCCCAAGCCAGCGGCCATCTCATGTGCCTACACAATGCTTCAGTAGCGAAGTATGCACCTTCATGCATTCCTAACAAGACCATTTTACCTTTTACTCTGAGCATTTTCTTTTTGCCATTTTTCAGCTTTGACACCTTTATTGCGTCGTGCCAATTTAATTCCTCAGTTCCTGACATTTGCCATACCTCCATCTAAATTAAGCACCTGGCCGGTGAAATTGTCTGGTGCCTCTGTTAATAACCATCTAATAGAAGTGGCAACTTCTTCTGGTTGATTAATTCGTTTCATTGGAATCATTGATACGGCTGCTTCACGAATAGCGTCTGATCTTAAAAATGCGCTGCCAAGTCTAGTTTCGGTTAATCCCGGAGCAACTGCATTAACTCTAATGTTACGTTGTGCATAGGTGGCTGCTGATGATCTAACCATTGCCTCAATACCTCCTTTAGCAGCCGCGATAGCTTCGTGATTAACTAATCCCAAACTTCCTGCTACGCTAGAAGTAAAAACCAATCGGCCACCACCAGAACGCAACATTGACTTGCATATTAATGACAATGACAGAAAGGCACTAGTTAAATTTGTCCTAATAACTTCCTCAAAATCCTCTACCTTGAGGGCATGGGGGGGCTTAACCAGGATTGAGCCTACTAAGTGAGCAGCACCGGCAATACTTCCGTTACCATTTTCTTTGGCTGTCTCTATTGCTGATTGGAGGTCAGCAGAATTCAAAGCATCGCCAATAATGACGCTTACGCCACTATTTGACAGGTGTTCAACTCTGGAACTGTCGCGGGCTAGAATGGTAACTTGTTTGCCTTGTTCAACTAGGTCTGAGACTAATATTAGCGCAATGTCACTGCTGCCGCCAACCACTAAGTAGGATTCTGCCATGGTTGAAAGTCGTTTGGTCGACTTTTATACCCGTGTTTTGAATTAATTCTT
>JAQXFJ010000310.1 GCA_029250385.1 Candidatus Poseidoniaceae archaeon
AAATTTATAACGTCATACTTAGCGACAAAACCAAGTTCAGATTGAATAGAATGTCCAAGAGCAAATAGATTTGGCAGCACGATAAAGATTGTTAAATACGCAAATATAAGGAAAACTAACGGGGCTAATACTATTGATATTTTGAATAACTTTTGTTCACTATTTGTCAGCCCAGGCTTTGAGAATGACCAAAATTGCTGACTTATTAGTGGCATTATTGTAGCAAAACCTAGGATTGCAGAAGAAAGCCATCGCAATTCAGACCATTTTTCTGGCTGATACAGATTTAAACATTCTACTTCACAAGGATCTAAATTAACTACCAGGTATTCTAAAACATAATCTATATTGTACAGCCAGGGTATTGAAACTATTATCCAAGAGAAGATGAGTAATCCACAACG
The DNA here is from genome assembly GCA_029250385.1 of Candidatus Poseidoniaceae archaeon. GTDB lineage: Archaea > Thermoplasmatota > Poseidoniia > Poseidoniales > Poseidoniaceae > MGIIa-L1. The sequence continues at coordinate 405 of JAQXFJ010000310.1, forward strand.
GGCAAACAATTCTTCAGTGTGTGATTGTAGTCTTATATTTGAGTCGGTACCCAAATGGATTGTCAGAACATCACCTTCAAACTAAATCAGTATATTCTTTGGGGGCCCTAGCCTGAACTATTGTACGGTATACACCAAAGATAGCCCATAACATTAGCATACCAGTGATCATAACTGAACCCCATGCTTGAGACGAATCGATTGCCCATGCAAATAATAGGATTGTGATGACACTCAAAAGTCCTCTTCTAACTCCCTGTGGAACTGCAAGACTCATATCGAGATGAGGCGGGCCACCACCAAATTTACGCTCATAAAATTCACCTTGTACAACTGCTCCAAGAATTATTACCGCCAAGGTAGTCCAATAAAATAAGTTCCCATTAGTGAAAAAATCATCAGCAATACCCTCTTGGCGTTCAGCTTCTAAGGCAGCAGGATCTTCTAGGGCGACGAATAACGACTCATAATCGCCAACACTTATTGTCCTTAGGTCTCTATTCGCATCATCGTCTTCATAGGTAGAATCTGGTGCACTGATAGAAAAAGAAAGTATATTCCACAAATCGCCACCATCAAATTGCCCATTACCGTTTACAGCATTACCGACTAATTGGAACGCGACGTTTCCTACATCCTCAGAAGGTGCCGTCCAACTTACTGCCCAGTTATTACCGATTTCAGATTGTGATAGTGCTCCTGGTTCATCATCGACAGTCTTACTCCCTTCACCTGGCGTTAATGTTCCGCTGTTGTAATCCCATAGCATGTAGCCGCCATTGTCATTACTTGCGTGCTGCAAATCTATGGTGAAGTCATAGGTCACGCCCAAAGAATAAGACCTAGGGACTCCGGAAATGGATACTACTACTTCTGTTGATGGTGCACCATCTCCGTGGCAAGTACATCCAGTTTCAACAACTCTGTCTCCGCCATTTAACCATGGTGGGCCATTGGGATTAGCGACTACAGGAGCAATGAGTAGTAGTGCCAAAATGGCAATTACTGTTCTTGGTTTGAGCCTTATCACTGTCTCACCTACTTTTTGGAAAAATTGCATACCTTTGAACATTGCCTTTAATCATAACCAAAACAAATCATCATGATTCCTTTACTGCATTGTTCAGGGCGGTCATCATTTTCTTTCCATCGCCAAACATCATCATAGTTTTATCCATGTAAAATAGATCATTATCGACTCCAGCATACCCTACAGATAATGACCTTTTGATAATAACTACAGTTCTAGCTTGGTCGGCATCAATAATTGGCATCCCTGCTAGTGGTCCCTCTCCAGTTCTTGCCGCAGGGTTTGTGGTATCATTAGCCCCAATTACTATAGCGACATCACAGTCAGGGAACTCAGAATTAATCTCGTCCATTTCAATCAATTGTTCATAGGGAACATTTGCTTCTGCTAATAGAACATTCATATGACCTGGCATCCTTCCTGCTACTGGATGAATTGCATAACTGACTTCAGTATCGTACTTTTCTGAAATTAAATCGGCAAATTCTTTGACTTGGTGTTGACATTGAGATACTGCCATACCATATCCGGGGACAATGATGACTTTCTGAGCACCATCCAACATCATTGCTACTTCATCTGCATCGGAACCAACTTTGGTTCTAGTTAGAGAAGCTTTTTCGCCACCTCCACCAAATGACTTGAATAATACGTCTGGTAATGTTCTATTCATTGCCTTACACATTATGAAAGTGAGGATCAGTCCCGATGCACCTACTAAAGAACCAGCGACTATCAAAACTGAATTACCAATGATAAACCCAGTGAATGCAGCAGCGATTCCAGATAGTGAATTTAGTAGCGACACAACTACTGGCATATCTGCCCCACCTATCGGCAGTACTAGCAAAATACCGAGAATAGAAGAAATTGCAATTAGTGCGAATATTACATTTTGGTCAGTAGGATTGTCAATATTGTAATAGATTAATCCAAAGGCAGTAATCATCAATACAACTTTGACTACATTCAACCATCTAGGACCCCATGTTGGGGTTTTAATCCATTTACCAAATACCTCTATACCACCTTTCAATTTGAACATTGCCAAGAGCGAACCTGTTAGAGTCATCCAGCCGACTAATGCTGATAATCCAGCAGCAACAACGGTTACTGTCAATTCCAAACCGCTAGGAAGGTTTGCTCCTTCTATGTATCTCCATGATTCTGACAAGGCGACTAATGCTGATGCGGCTCCACCAAATCCGTTGAATAGAGCAACAAGTTCTGGCATACCAGTCATTTCAACTTTAGCAGCCATCCAATACCCTATTAGCGAACCAATTACTAATCCGGCTATAATCAGTGTCCAATTTGCCGGATCGTCTGCTAATTCCATGTCCAGTATTGTAGTTATAACAGCCACTAGCATACCTAAAGCACCTAGTTGATTACCCCTAGGTGCAGTTCGTGGATGGCCTAATTTTTTAAGGCCGAAAATAAACAAGGCCGCAGCAATTAGGTAACCAATGTCTATCCATTCATTGAATTCCACATTAAGCACCCCTGTTTTTCTTGCCGGCGATCATATTCAACATTCTGTTGGTAACCGCAAAACCACCTACAACATTTATCATTGCAAGAATAACTGCTATGAATGCCAAAATTCCAGATAAGTCAGTATTACCGCCATCATATGCTACATTGGCTCCAAGTAACGCTCCAACTATGCTTATCCCAGAAATTGCGTTAGCACCACTCATCAAAGGTGTATGCAAAGTTGCTGGAACTTTGGTAATTAATTCGAATCCCAAGAATATCGATAGTACAAATAGTGTTATGCTGCCAATAAGCAATTCTGGTGTCATTCTAATACCCCCATTAATCTGGTTTGCTTTTGATGCATTTCACCGTTCATGCATATTAGCACTCCACCCATTCCATTAACATAGAAATCAGAGCCTTCTGGTGCACCAAATAGTATGTCATCATCTTCAGCTAGAACTATCTCCCCATCATTCACTAAAGAAGTGATAAAGGTGGTTAAGTTGTTTGAATAAAGCATACTAGCAGTATTGGCAATGGTTCCAGGAAGGTTAGATGTTCCAACAATGATTACACCGTTATCGGTAACATGTATTTCTCCAACTTTGGTATCCTCACAGTTGCCACCGACATCTGCATTCATATCTACAATCACTGCTCCAGATTTGAAGGTTTTTACCGCCTCACTAGGTACGGTAATTGGTGCAGGTCGTCCAAATATTCTAGCGGTGGTAATTATGATGTCAGCATCTTTTGCAACACCACAAACCGTTTCATTCACTTTTTGAATAAATTCTGGTGTTAATGGTTTTGCATAGCCGGATTCATCTTCAAAGTCATCCATCCCATCTACCTCAATAAATCTACCACCAACAGATTCAATTTGCTCTGCCGCTGATTTTCTTACATCTGAAGCATATACAACGCCACCTAATCTTTTAGCGGTTGCAATTGCCTGTAAACCAGCAACTCCACTTCCCATAACTACTACTTTTGCTGGTCTAACAGTTCCAGCAGATGTTGTCATCATTGGAATTCCTTTGGGCACATTTGACGCTCCCAAAAGTACCGCTTTGTACCCTGCTAGATTGTCTTGGCTAGAATTTACATCCATCGATTGAGCACGTGATAATCTTCGTGGTATCATATCCATTGACATCAAGGTAATGTTAGCGCTCAAGCATTGCTTGACATAATCTGAATTTCTAAACGGATCCGCTACACAAGCAACATTAGAATTTTTGGAAATACCATCTGTTCCCGGGAAATTGATGCAAATTATGTTGGGACAGGATAATGCTTCCTCTCTTGATACAATCTTTGCTCCAGCATCTTCATATTGACTATCGTTATAATTGGCTCTTTCACCAGCGCCTTGCTGTACATAAACCTCAAAGCCAGCTTTAGTCAACTTTTTCATGCTTGAAGGTACAATCGCCACACGGGTTTCATTTTCGGGTTCTTTTGGCACACCTAGTCTCATTTTTACCACCGATTCCAGTCTCGACAACTGGGCTTGTAATAGGCCAATCAAAGGAGGCTTTTAGATAAGACGCTTGGAATGATTAATTATCCCTCTTAGGTTGATAACCATCTAACTTATTTTACGCCTTTACTTCGCCCAATTTGTAAGGTGTTAAATTTGGCTAACTCTAGGAAAAAAATAGCGGTAATTGGAGCAGGAAATGTTGGAGCAACATGTGCATTTGTATTAGCACAAAAAAAGTTAGGAGATATCGTTCTTCTTGATATTTACGAAGGATTTGCTAAAGGTAAAGCATTGGATATGTCACAAAACGGACAGGTTCTAAATTACGATGGTTCATTAACTGGTACATCCAATTATGAGGATATCGCTGGAGCAGATGTTGTAGTTGTCACTTCCGGATTCCCTAGACAACCTGGAATGACTCGAGAGGATTTAATCGCTAAGAATGCAAGTATAGTAAAACAAGTAGGTGAAGGTATTAAGCAGCATGCTCCAGATAGTATTCTTGTCATGGTAACAAATCCATTAGACTTAATGACTTATCACATGCAAAAAGTCACAGGATTCCCTGCCAATCGAGTTTGTGGACAAGCAGGAGTACTAGATAGCGCAAGGATGACTCACTTTGTGGCTGATGCAGTTGGTTGTTCAGAAGAAGATGTCCAAGCTATGGTTTTGGGTGGTCATGGAGACACAATGGTCCCATTACCAAGGTTTACCACAGTTGGCGGTATTGCGATTACTCATTTACTAGATGAAGATACAATCGAAGCAATATGTCAACGAACAGCATCAGGTGGCGGTGAAATCGTCAAATTACTAGAACGTGGTTCAGCATTTTATGCGCCTGGTTCTGCAGCTGCAATTATGGCTGAAGCGGTATTGATGGATCGAAAACGTTTGATTCCAGCGTCAGCATACCTCACTGGAGAATATGGTTTAGATGATGTTTACATTGGAGTTCCAGTTATTCTTGGTGCTTCAGGGATAGAAAGAATAATTCAGCTCGAGCTAAGCAACGAGGAACTTTCAAGTCTGCAAAAGTCTGGTAACTTTTACAAGACACAGTTAACCGAATTATTGGGATATTAAGTTCTTAGCAGTGCAAGACTCATATCGTTACCTTTGGTAGTGACATTTTTTTCCTCGACATCGTTAATTTTGACCTGTTTGAGTAGATATATTCCTTTGTTACGACTTCTCATACGAGTTAGAATCTCTTGACCTGCATAACATCCCTTATTTTCGTGAACGTAACTGCGTAAACCACATTGATATGGATTTTTGTTGTTGTTTATTTCATGTCCATGCCATGGAATTAAATTTTCTATTCGCCATTGCGTGAAGGTATTTTCGGTTTCATAACTAAAATTAAAGTCATTCGATACCGAATAAATCTCGAAGTTGTATTTGCCATCAATATTAATTGCGGTAATTCCATTAGTCGATTGTACAGAATTAAGGGCGCCGACTGGTGAATCGCCATAAACAATATCAACATTGTTTAACGAAGAAATATTTTGTAATTGGATGTCTTGTAGCAATATTTTTTTGTTAATGAATGAAAGTAATTCTTTGGAATTCCCACTATTACCGACTGATATAATCATATCGTTTAAGTTGAAAACATGAAGAATATCCAGTATTTTCGCTTTTTCCGTAAGAACTACAGTGGATATGACTTTATTTGGTGGAATGTTATCTATCTTATTGGTAGATAATCCGTTTAAAAAATTGAGTGCATCTTTGCCTCTCCAGATATTTAGGTCTGCTAGTTGATAAGCCAACCTGGGCATTTTCAACACCTAAGCAAAAGATTCGCCACAGCCGCATGAAGAGCTGGCATTTGGATTTATAATCTTAAATCCGCCGCCCATCAATCGATCTTCGTAGTCAATTTGAATTCCGTTTAATAAATGACTGGATGCTTTTGGAACTAAAATTCTAAAACCAGAGATATCTATTTCCTGACAATCAATGTCTGTTTCCTCGACAATCTGTAGGTCGTACATATATCCTGAACATCCGCCTGATAGAACCCCCACGAGTAGCCCCATACTACGGTCATCACCGAATGCTTGTCCAAGCATATTTACTGCATTTTGAGTAATGGTAAGTTCTACATTAACAGCCTCTGGTTGTTGTACCAAAACTGGCCCGGCAGTCTCGCAAGTCCCGCAATCCATGTTAGGCCGAATAGTTACTCATCTATCAATCTGTGTACTAGTGGATTAAAATTTAATCAGTTATTCCAATTTCGTAACAGCACGACATTTGTTCAGATGTCGAGCACTCGCGTTTGTTCAAATTAACAGATTTACCATGTCGTTCTTTAACAATACCTGCGATAACGCTTTCATCCATATTGCAGAACATACCTCCTGCTTGGGGTCTTCCCTCACATGCATTTCCATCATTAACTGTTATCATCTTAGGTGGTAAATCATCAAATTCTATTTGACCCATACCCAAATCTTCCCATTCTGTTTTGATATTAGCCCAGAATATTTTATGATCACTAATATGTTGTAATTTGACAGCTAATTCTTGCCCAATCCTTATGCCCACGTCTTGAAATAATTGATTAGTATTTATTCCTAAAGCGGACAAGGTGTTGGATTGAGGAATATTCTCATCAACAACCGGGATTCCACCCTTTGTTAACACAGCATTGGTTTGTTGAACTATGCCCATTTTCATAGATTCCTTGAAACGTTCGTAGAAAGAACCATCACCTAGAGTCAATTTAAGAGGTTCTGTCATCATTCCATCAACCATCTTAGCCTTGGCAGAGCTGTATGAGTGAGCAGCATTCCATTGTATCTTTAGTAATTCACTTTGTGCCGAAAGTAGCATGTCTGACTCCATCAATATTGCAGTATCATCTTTACCTCTACCAGTTGGCGTGTCCTCCGTTTGGACATATTGTATTCCGACTTCATTATCGATAAAAACACCACATAGATTAAACTCAGGGTGATGTCTTACCTCTATTCTATCGTCTAAATTATCATAAAACCTAATGGTTTTTTCATCTACACAAATCACCAGTTTTACCTCAACACCTCGGTTTAATGAATCAGTTAATGCATCCATTGCACCAGATCTTAGTAAGTGAAGTATGCCCCACCTACCAAGCAATAACCAAACATGTTTTTCAGATTCAGCTATCATTGATTCTACAGTTGCTAGGATGGCATGACGATCTTTCAATACAGAAAACGAATCTTCATTAGTAATACTAACATCTGAAATTATTGGTAAATTATTGGATTTTGTGAGTGATTCCAAATTCTCATTCAATCTTCTTAAATCCATTTCTTTAGTTCTAATTATTTGTTTAAACACTTCATTTATGGTCATTCCAAAAAACCGTATAGGTTTGTCTAAGGTTGCCTTGATAAGCCCTTTCTCTTGTAATCTTTTTAGAGAATTATAAGCATCCATCCTCGATAACCCAAGCCTTTTACCTATTTCACTCGCTTTTGCCGGTGGTTGAGTCGCTAAATCTATGATGAGCAAGGCTTGTTTTTCTTCTAGTCCGGCTTCACCTAATTTCATTATGATGTCGTCACTATTTAGCAAAGCCATCACCTATTCTTCTTTTTCTGTTCTTTGATTAGTATATTGCAGCGGCGAATCTGGTCTTTTGTTCGCTTTATTTCATCCTTGTTCAAGCCTCTTGGTATTGCTTGTTCAAAACACTTCACTGAATCTTGATAACGCTCCATTTCAGCGTAAGCAGTCCCCATGTTGTAAAGTGTCTTTCCGCGAACATCCTCAGGTCTGATCAGCATTGCCTGATGGTAAGATTCTACGCAAGCCGGATAATTTTCTAGATAATAAAATGCATTTCCTCTTCCATTGAGGATTCTAATTACCATTTCATCATCATTGGAAAATGACGGTAAAGCCCTATCAAAGCAAGATAGTGCCTCTTGAAACTTTCCAGCTTCTATTAAAGCGACACCTTGGTTATACCACGATATGTCTTGATTGGATATTGCATTGGAGGTTGGGTTTCTGAACTCTTCAGATACCAATGAATTATTCTGCACTTCTAATGCCGCTTTAGCTAAATCTACCTGCGGATTTGGCGTTGATTCTAGTTTTACAGATGTTGATTCCATTGTTGGCCTGGATAGCACCGAATTGGCCATTGACATTGCCTCTTCTGAAACAGGATTTGGTGTGATTGGTTTAGGTCCTGACTCAATTGGTTGAACGACAGTGGCAGGTTGGTCTAACTCTGGTGTAGGTGATAGTTGGGAATTAGAATTATTATGTTGATTTAATCCTTCGATTTCATTGGCTTTTATGCTACATTTTTCTGCTGTATTGGTGTCACCTGCAGCGTACAGAGCTTTGGACAAACCTCGCCACAATTCAGAGTCGTTCCTATTGCTTTGTATCATTGCTTTCCATATCTTTACAGATTCCATGTGATTGTTAGTCATTGTATGTGCTCTAGCATGGAGTATAGTCTCGCCAGGGCCCATTAATTCAAGGGCAGTAGTTGCTAATTCCGGCCCTTCTGGCAAGGTGGGGGGTAAGCCTGTATGTGATTCAAGAACCCTAGATTCACCTTCTGCTAATTCTATCAATGTCGTTGCCAGTTCTTGTCGAATTGGGTTTTCTGGGTCTGCTGCCACTATTACCGTTGCTGCAGACAAATATGCTTGAGGATCTTTCAATTCCATAGCCAGTGGTGCCCATTTAATGGCAGCTTTGATGTAACTAGGATCTTCTCTAACTGCATTAGCGTAGCATACAGCAGCTTCTTTCATCAAACCCTTTCTTTGTTTAAGGGCGCCAAGATTATACCATCCTTTTGGATTTGAAGGGTCTAATTTTTGGGCATGTTCTATTGCCGAAATTGCGTGATCTTCTAAGTCTAATCTCGCCATGGCACCTCCGGCGATTAACCAAGATGGCGCATGCTTTGCTGCCTCTTTTTTGAGGTGTGGCTTCAAAATTTCAAGTGCTTTTTTAGCGTCTCCTGATTTTATTGATTCTGTTGCCTCTTCAACTAACTTATCTAGGTTTATGTCATTTTGAATTTCAACCTCTACTGGGATTACTGGTAAATCTGGAATAGCTTCTACTACTGGTTGGGATACCTCTATTCGTTCTTGAATTTCATCGGTGGCAACAACTACTTCTGCGGCAGATCTTAACTCATTGATGTCAAGTTCTTGATTTTCATCTTCATCGTGGTATATCGCTTCTTCTAGTAGTGCATTTACATCAGTCAAGCCAGTTTCTGAGATTACTTGGTCGACATCGTCCTGTTGATATTGTTCAATTATTTCTACTGCTTTCATGCTCTCTATTGGTTTTGTTTCAACACTACCCGCGCAACGATTCTTAACCTCTAAGATGGAAGGATGACCTGGGTAAAACTGCAAGGCTTTTTCAGCCATTAAGTAAGCACCAGATTGGTCACCAATTCTCTCCAACAAAATACATAGATTAGCCGTGGCTGGTGCATGATTTGAATTTACATCTAGACAAATTTGGAAAGCTTGTCTTGCTCCTCTAGCATCTTGTTGAGCCTCTAATAGCACCCCTCGGTTGAACCATGCCATGTCTGAAGAAGGGTCTAATGAAATCGCTTTATTAAACGCAGATAAAGCCGCTTTTGAATCTCCGCTACGAGAAGCTTCTTCCCCCATTATTAACAACGCATCGACCTGATTATGGACACTATTCTCGGGGTTTTCTTCCATTGCAGGGGTGTCTTGGTCCATAAGCCTCAAACCACAGGGCTAAGCACTAAAGCATAAGGCTTACTTATTCATGTACTGCCAAACACTTACATTCAATAACCCTGTTAACATCGACTGAACATGGCAAATAAGGCTATCAAG
>JAQXFJ010000327.1 GCA_029250385.1 Candidatus Poseidoniaceae archaeon
CGCCATTGACCAATTTGTTTTGCTTCGGGACAGTCATGAGCATGGTCTGTAGTCCTTGAGCACGACGTATTTTTTGGCGGCGTTGCCCATCTATTGTTGAGGGGGCAAAGTCAGTAAACTTCGCTTCTAAATCAAATATAGTACGCAATCCAGCAAAACGGATTAGCGCAGTAACTTGTGCATCATCAGCATTAGCAGCAGTGTTCAACTTACTTGGACTAAAACTTCCATGCCGCCACATCATGCAGGAACCTTCCAAAAACGGCGTACTATCAATCTTAGATTCACCCTGACGAAGTTGTTCAAACAATTCTCGGTACTCCATCTCTCCACTTAGTGAGGTTTTGCGCCTAGCACTACTGCCAACCGCCCCAATTGAGGAGTCAGCAAACCATCCGTGTAAGCGGATAATGGCCCCATCATCAATAAGCGCATCTGCGTCTGTCATCAGCACAAGTCCCTGATAATTTTGTTCGACAAGAGCTTCCAATGCTAGTTTTACCGCACTTGTCTTACCCAACCTCTCAGGCATTGTTATGAGTTGGGTTGATGAGAAAGTATGTTGATTTCTAGAAAACCAATCATTAACTTTAGCTACACTATCATCATCTGATGCTGAATCAATTACCAGTAGACTAGTCTCAAATGGATAGTCTCTCTTAAGATCGGATAATTTCTTGTCAATTACCAAAGACTCATTCCATATTGGCAATAATATCGTCAGTTTTTCATGATGAGAGTTGGTAGGATAATCTAGGGTTAAGCGATTCCAGCTTTGTGTCTTCTTCCGGTACAGCACCAGCGGGAGTAGAACAAGTGAGGCTAGAACCACTTCAGCGATTACGCTAGCCAACAACATAATGTTCGCATTTGCGTGTGGAATATTACTTCTCCCTTGTTTTCATCGGTAAAACAATGCATTTGACCACTATGCTATTGATACCGGCCCTCTAGGCATCGCTATGCGAAGAGTGTTGCATGTTGGACCGTGTAACACTCCAGGTGGCATGGCAAAAGTCATAGAAATCTTATCGCAAAATCCGCCAAATAGTTGGAGTGCCGAAATATTAGATTCTCATTCCAAGGGCAATATTTTGGCTAAATTATTAGCATGGCGTAAAGCTCAAACGTATCTTAAAAGTCACGCTGGGGAATTTGATATTATTCACATTCACTCTGCAGCAGGATGGTCTTACAAGCGTAAGTTAAGTTTGGCGCGCCCTGCAATAAAGCAGAATACTCAGGTGGTATTTCATATTCACAGCGGACAATTTGACCAATTTGCCAAGCAAAGAAAAAACATTAGAGATGAATTGCAATCTGTAAATGTAGTCGTGCTATCTAATTATTGGCAAGAAAAGTTGCAACCAGTTATTGGTGATTGTTTGGTTATTGAAAATCCAATTGATCCAAAAATTACCGCTGATGATACTATTTTGCGAAAACCAAACCAATTGCTATTACTCGGCAGGGCTGACCCAATTAAAGGACATAGTTTTGCTTTTGACATTGCTAGACGCCTGCAAAAGGAAGGATGGGAATTAGTTGCCACCGGCACCAAGCATAGTGAAGCGGGAATCAAAGGATTGGGCTGGGTTACTGAACAAGAAAAATTGCGATTATTGCAAGAGAGTACGGCGATATTAATTCCTTCAAAATTTGAAGGCCAGCCACTAGTAATGCTGGAAGCATTGGCGGCAGG